>CAJXOV010000388.1 GCA_913057815.1 uncultured Flavobacteriales bacterium | reverse complement strand
CTTTCGAGCTTTGAAAGAATCAAATTCTCCTTTTGATGTATCGACCTCTTGAACTGTAGCATTAATTTCATCTTCTAATAGCATGCATTCTACATAGTTATCATACATATGATCTCTAATTATTTCGATACATTCGGAAAAATTAGGGCCATAACAAACTTTCATAATAGTTCTGTTCTCCTTAAAACCTATCCTTACTAGTGAACCTGGAATAAACGAGTAAGTAAGGGAATCATCCACCATAAATACTATGGGCTCTATTAGTTCATTTTTAGCTCTTCTATAAAAAACCACTTCAGCATCTATGACATTTGAGGGTGTAGATCTAGTAGGATGAATAGCTAATCCTGTTTCTCTATCAATAGTATAAAGTGTCTTGTTTTTCTTAGCTTTAGATATAGCTGCAGCGCTATAAATCCCTCCTCCAATAGCTCCTCCTAGAACGGCAGCTGCAGTAGCTCCTCCATTGTCGATAATGTCATAACCAATAAATTTATACTGATCACCTATGACGCTGATAGGAAAGAATTCTCCCTGATGCATGACGTATGCTTGTTCTCCGTCACAAAACCCCCAAATGTGTTTTATTTTCTTATTGGTTTCTGCATATTTCGGAATTAAGTTGGATGTTCCTACCCAACTTTTGTGATTTCTTTCTTTAGATTTAACGTAGAATGAGTCTATGATAGCTGGGTTATTGGTTACAAATTCATGGAAGGTCTCATATGCTCCTTTGACTAGATGGCTTGATTTTTCAGTCTCCTTTTCTTGTGCTTTGAGGCCAATAGAAAATAGGAGAAAAAAAGCGCAATACAGATAGTTTTTCATGTCAAAAGTAGTTTTCGAAGAATGAGACCATGTAGACTTAACTTGCCATCACTCAACGGATTCTTCAGTATCCAAATATAATAATTGAATCGATAAGTGTGGATGTGAAAACCTTTTTTGGTATTTCAAGAAAACTAGTCCTATGACTTTTCTAAGTCAACGTTGCAACGCATACTTTAGATTCAACTTACTAAATGATCTGAGATTTATAATCGGAATTTGATTGTTCAAGCAGTATTAATCCATTTTCATTAATTCAGCCATTGTAGAGAACAGACCGATGGCATTGGTTGGTTTTTGGACAATTAATTCAAATGAAGGAATGTTTTTGAGGTTGATTTTCTCCTCAGTTTCTGCACTATAGAATTCGTGAAATGCCATACTCCATTCTGGGAATAATCTTTCGTCTTTATAATCTTCAGCCATAACCATAACGTTTGAATGCCTTTTGTCCTTTTTAATCGCTTCTAACAGTTGATGAACTACTTCTTCTTTTCCTTCTAATATTTGGAGAAATTGTTCATTGTGATAAAGTAAACAGCCGGTGACGTTATTTTTAGAATTGAACTTACGTGCAGTATTTAATATATCAGAGATATCCTGAGAGGTTATGTCAGGATTTGCTTTGGAGTAATAAACTATATCAATCATTCTTCAGGTTGAAACACAGAGAGACATTGTAGCTAAAAAATTGCGAAATTCTATACAGGTTCTGCCAATAAATATAAGGATTCAGTCCAAAGTGACCTTTCCGTTAAAGCGTTTTTTCGTTGATCCATTTAATAGTCGGTGCTGCTTTGTAATTTTTCATTTTGGTCAAAAGATCATTAATGTTATCACTTATAAGTAGCATATTTTGGTCTTTTTCCTTTAAGAATCCATTATCTACCATAGTCTGTAACATGGTAATAAGCGCGTTATAATAACCATTCACATTCAGTACACCGATAGGTTTTTGGTGAAGCCCAAGCTGAGCCCATGTCATCATTTCGAAAAACTCTTCCATAGTTCCTATGCCACCAGGTAAAGAAATAACACCATCACACAGGTCATTCATTTTGGTTTTCCGTTCGTGCATAGTCTCGACTATAATAAGTTCCGTTAGGTCCTCATGAGCTATCTCTTTCGAACTTAGAAATTTTGGTAAAACACCTGTTACATTTCCGTTTTCTTTCAACGCTCCATCAGCCACGGCACCCATTAGTCCAATTTTAGCACCACCATAAACTAATCCTATTCCTTGCTTCGCTAATGTTGCTCCCAAAAGTTTGGCTTGAGTTTCGTAAATCTCATCTGTCCCTTTTCCTGATCCACAAAAAACTGTTACTCTCTTCATCTCCATTTGGTAAAACTATTTCGTTTTATGCATGCACCGCTCAAAGTTAAACTTAAGTGTTCGCCTTTTTTAAACATTTATTCCGAAAAGGAAACCTACAAGTGCTGTAAGTCCCATGGCTATAGTTCCCCAAAAGGTGATACGGATTACTGCTCGGCTGATATTTGAACCACCGGTTCTGGCGGCTAAAGTTCCTAATATGGCCAGGAATAAAATCGCAAATCCATACTGATAGTAAATCATTTGTCTTAAAGGGAGAAATACAGCTACAAGGAAAGGCAATGCTGCTCCAAATGTAAATGCAGCACCCGAAGCAATTGCGGCTTGTAATGGCTTGGCTTGACTAATTTCATTTATGCCTAACTCATCTCTTTTATGCGCTTCTAGTGCATTGTGTTCAGTGAGTTGTTTAGCTACTTCCATGGCTGTATCTTTAGTTAGTCCTCTTTTCTCGTAGATTTTAGCCAATTCTATCAGTTCCATTTCTGGTGTTTCTTCCAGCTCTTTGCGTTCTCGTTCAATATCTGCATTTTCTATATCTGTTTGAGAACTTACCGACACATATTCTCCTGCAGCCATGGATAAGGCACCTGCTACTAGTCCTGCTAATGCAGCTAGAATTATAGGTTCTCGTACATCAGTGGCCGCTGCTACTCCTATGGCTATACTAGCGGTAGACAAAATTCCATCATTGGCACCTAAGACTGCAGCTCGCAGCCAGTTACTCTTGTTGATATAATGTTCTTCTGATTTGTTGTCATCATCCATTTGAGTTCGCTTTGAATTATTACATTTCAGCTAAAGCTTGGTGTTGAGTGTGTTTTAATGCAATTTAAGGAATGTCATCAGTAGCTTTAAGCCAATGTTCTTCTAAAGCATTTGTTGGTAATAAATTATCACATTAAAGAGAGTGTTAGATGTTTTAAAATATCTATTTATAACCTTAATTTCTCACAGGATATATTCTCTAAACTTCTTAAATCGTCATCTTGTTCGATTAAGAATCTGTCAAGTGAAAGACTTTTAGCTGATATGATTCTTTGACGAGTAATTTACAGAAAAGGAGAAGTTAAAATAAAAGCATTTTTTTGGAAATGTATTTATTTGTACTATGCGTATGCT
>CAJXOV010000387.1 GCA_913057815.1 uncultured Flavobacteriales bacterium | reverse complement strand
GTTATGGCATTGCCTTTTATTGACGAACTCAACAGAACTTTTCCTGAATATCAAGTTCATGTAATCATAAAAAAAGGACTTGAAGATATCTTAGAATTTACAGAAGGAATAGATTCAATTTCTACTTATTCTAAAAAAGAGTACAAAGGCCTTATTGGCGGATTTAAATTCGGAAAATCATTATCAAAGAAGTTTGATTATGAATACTTCTATTGTTTACCCGACTCGTTCTCATCAGCTTGGATTGGCTATTTTACTGGAAGTAAAAAACGAATTGGATTTAAGGATGAGGTGAGAAATTTTATGCTTAACCAATCTCACAAAAAACCTGAAGGGAGACACAGAGTAGAGGATTATCTGCATTTATTAAACGACTCTTCTTCCGAAGGAATTCCTTCCGCTAAATCCTCATTACACCTAAAAGAGAAGCATTCTGAGGTGAAAACTGATTTACAAAAGAAAAATCTGTTGTTCAATATGAACTCGGAGGCATTCTCAAGAAGAATTCCGATCGAAAGTGCAGCTGATCTGTTATTAAAACTTGGTGAAACCAATAAATACACGATCTATTTAAGCGGGTCAGAAAAAGAAATGTCTTATGTACAGGAAGTACTAAACCTCCTACCGAAGGATTTTGAAGTTAAAAACATGTCTGGAAAAACTTCTTTAAAAGGGTTATTCCAATTGGTGGGAAGCATGGACTATGTAGTAAGCACCGACTCAGGAATAGCCCATATTTCCAATGCTTTTGGTGTGAATACAGTAGTGATCTTTGGTGCAGGAAATGAAGTAAAAACAAGGCCATTCAAACCTCAAAACTTGAAGATCTTAAGAAAGCCAGGATTAGAATGTGCTCCCTGTGTATCTAATGAATGTATCTTTCACACCCCAAAATGCGTAAGTGAATTGAAAATGGAAAGAGTAATTTCCACTTTGCAGTTATTTTAAAAGTAAAATCTTAGTTGAAAACTATCTTTAACTCACAAGGTGAAGTAATAGATTAGACTCTGATACATATTTGATTCAAATGAAAAAACAGTTTACAGTTATCCTATTTTTAGCAGTCCTAATTCTTTCAGCTTTTACCATAGTTAAGACAGTTCCATGGAATATAGACTCAGATTTTCAAGTCAAGTTTATAAGTGAAAATCCTGAGGGAGTATTTAGCTCCATGACAGGAGATATCTCATTTGAAGAGACCAATTTAGCACGAAGCTTTTTTAACATGAAAGTAGATGTTAAAAGTATTAATACTGGACAAGGAATGCTAAACATCCAAGCCGCAAGCGATCAGTGGTTTGATGCAGAGGTTTATCCTCACATCCTCTTTAAATCTAGGAATTTTGTGAAAGTTGGTAATGAATTTGAAGTAACAGGAATGCTTACTATTAAAGATGTGACCAAAGAAATTACGTTTCCCTTTAAGTTCGAAAACAATGTGTTCACAGGGGTTTTTGAAGTAGATAGATTAGAGTATAATGTAGGCACCATGGAAGGTACAGATAAAAATGCCAGCCAATTTCTTACAATAGAATTAAGTATTCCAGTAACAAAATAAATAGATGCAGAAAATATTTTTACATGGATTAGCTGCAGGATTAGTTTCTGCCATAGCATGTCTATTTTATTGTGAAGTTTATAGCTCAGCCATGCGCGTAGATTTCTCTACAGTAATCAATATATATTCGGTGATGGGAGTATGTCTTTTTGGATCAATGATAGCTTCGGCAGGTTATTACCTGCTTTCTATCAAAGTTTCTAATGTTGACATTGTAGACGTAGTTTTCAACTTATTCTTTATTACTCTCACCTTCTTTAGCTGTATCTACCCTTTTTTAGCCAAACTTCCTTTGAATTTAAAATCTCCTGAATTGTTTCCCGGATTGGTGATCCCCATGCATTTCTTTCCAGTACTTTTCTGGGTAGCGTTGAACCCTGTTTTTAAACATGGGCGTAAGGTCTAATTCCTATAAATTTTCATTTCATCCTTTTTTTCTGTAGACATTAAGTACTCTGTCCTTCTCATTTTTATGTTAATTTGAAGAATGAATGCATTAGTATGTTCTCAATATGGATCTCCAGAAAAACTCACTTTTACTGATCTAGAAATTCCGATACTCAAATCAAAAGAAGTTTTGATAAAAGTGCATTCATCAGCTTTAAATTTCCCAGACACTCTTACTATTCAAGGACAAGATCAATACGGGTTAACACTCCCATTCGTGCCAGGAAGAGAAGTATCAGGAGTCATAGAACAAGTATCCTCAGATATTACATCACTAAAAGTGGGTGATAAAGTGATGGCCCACATGATGACTGGCGCTCTTCAGGAATACGCTGTAGCTGGAGAAAATGCGACTTTTCTCATTCCAGATAAAATGTCGTTTGAAGAAGCAGCTGTATTTCCAGTAACCTATGGAACCGCTTTTCATGCACTTGTAAATAGAGCCGCAGTTACATTAGGTGAAACTGTAGTAATTCTAGGTGCTTCTGGTGGTGTAGGATTAGCAGCGCTGCAAATAGCTAAAGCAAACGATTGTAAAGTTATAGCATGCGTAGGGTCTGAAGATAAAATGGAGTTCTGCTATGAACAAGGAGCTGATTCTGTAATCAACTATTCAAAAGAAAATCTAAAGATTCGTATCAAAGAACTTACCAATGGCCAAGGTGCTGATATCATTTTAGACATGATAGGAGGAGATTATTCTGAACTCGCTTTTCGAGCGTTGGGTTGGGAAGGAAGAATGATGATTATTGGCTTTACATCTGGTTTCATTGGTAAATTACCACTGAACCTACCTCTACTAAAAGGAGCCTCAGTGATGGGTGTATTTTGGAGTAGTTTCTGCAAAAAACATCCTAATCGTTCTAAAGATAATATGGATTCTCTTTCTGAACTTTATTCAAAAGGTAAACTAGCCCCTCATATTCATCAGTCTTTTTCCTTTAAAGAAGCTAAGCAACTTGCTGTATTATCTCCATCATTACGATATCGATTGTAGCTAAGCCATTTTTGAGAACCCTTTGCAACATGTCTCGATATCTTATTATTGTATTTATTCTCAATTGCATGTACATCTTGAATCCCAAAAATATCGCAGGTTCTTACAACAGCACTTGCATTGTGAGGTTGAAAAATATCCTCCAAAACAACAGTAAAATGTCGGGTTCTATCCTCTAAAACTTTCTTAAATAACGATTTTCTCTTCTCTGTTAGATACCCTTCAAAATAAGCAAGTAGTTTTTGATCCATCATAAAACAAACTTAAATATAAATATGCGTACTTTCAA
>CAJXOV010000386.1 GCA_913057815.1 uncultured Flavobacteriales bacterium | reverse complement strand
TCGTATTTACCGAAAAGTACCATCTAAAAAGAGGCCACTGCTGTAAAAGTGGCTGCAAACATTGCCCTTATGGATATGATAAGAAAACGGGGAAATTGAATAAATAAGATATTTCATCTTTGCCTTCACCCAAACAAACAACTCTATATATCAATCGATTATACTAATTAAAGAACATAAAGCGTTAAGGTCAATGGATTTCAGTTTATTTAATTCTTTACACCTCAATAATTCAATGAGTCTTCACTTTTTTAACTTAGTAATTCTAGTCTTTTTTTGTGTTAATAATCTTCATGGTCAACAGGATTCTAAATTTCAAAAAAACAGTTTCCAATTTAACTACGGTGTAGGGGTTTCTGATAGAGTCGTTTCGTTAAACAATGACTACGTAGGGAACATATCTATTGAAGGCAGAACTTTAACAAAAGACCGAATTAATGAATGGGAAGAGGCAGAATTAGCTTCTTCGTTAGCGTTGAGGTATATTCGAAAAGTCTCATCAAGCCAAAGGTGGAGTGCAGGCATACGTTATTTGACTTTTAAAAGATCTCTTTTTTATCATGCGTTTCATAGAGATGACCCTATTGAGAATCTAGCATTACGACCTCATATTTTTACCGAAGATTGGGTAAGAGGATTTCGGTTTCATACTATAGATAAATACCTCTCGATTCCTTTTAGTTATGGCTGGTCATTTAGCTTATTTAATAGCCCAGAGAAGCTGATTCTAGAACCATTCATACAGCCCGACATTTATCTGTTTTCAGTCAAAAAAGATGAGGAGTTCTATCATGACAGAGAAGATGTTGTGATCACAAATAATTTCCAAAGTAGTTTTCAAAAGAAACTCAATATTTCAGGTGGAATTAGTTTATCATCTTCCTTTAAAATCACTGAAACACTAGCGTATAATCTAGGTGTAACTTATACTTCAAATATATTAAACTCGTATAACAAAGAATATCACTTCGGAAATCTATGGACAGATTACCGTATCTCTATGGGAATTTCAGCCAGTTGGTAGCAGCTGTAACAATTCTTTATTAAAAATCGTCTAGCAGCATATAGAACAATCTATATGAGGCTTCTTTCATTTTTCTTATTTGTACTGATCTCTTCATGCTCTTTTAATCAACGATTGAATGAAAGAGAATACTTATACCGTTCGGAGTTTTTAGTTCTTACCGCCCTTTCTAATGCTGTCTATAAAGAAAGAATAGAACTTAACTCGGATAAAGGTCTTTTTAAAAAGTACAGGCTGCCGGCTATTCCTAAAAAATCATCCTCTTATGCTGACAGCTCTCTTATTCTAATAGAAGGACTATATGATGATTTTATTTATGAAGGGAAAAGAATGTATTTCTTAGATGGAGTGCTGGAATGGGAGGTACATGTTTTGGGTAAAAATTCTGTGGCTTTTACTGATTACGCTAATTTGAACAAAGAAGTACCATATTTCATGACCTGGTTTTTAGACCAAGAAACACTAGAACCTTACTATGTAGAAATGATTTATTCTGGAGAGAACATAGGAATAAGAGACCATTTCGGTAGTGAGTGTTTAAAATACGGTGCGTTTAGGTCATGGAGATTAGACACGATGTTTACTGTAGACTTGGCTTTCTCGCATTCGCTGGAAGTAATGGAGTTTATGGAAACCCATTCTAAAGAAGACAGTTCTTTATTCAATCAAATGAAACGGTGGTATTAAGAATCATGATTCACCTCAAAATCATCTATTCTATCGGCCAGTATGCCCAACTTTATAGCCGGAACTGCTGGGAACAAATGATGTTCTAAGTGTAGCATCATATTCATGGTGAGAAAATTGACAATCTTATTTCGCTGTACATGAGCAAGCTTATGCTCATCACAGCCTCTATGCACCATCCAAACTGTAAAAAAGGGAAGAAGGCTTTCAGCCAAAACCATAAAAAGGATGTGGTAGATCAAAAAGTGTATTGCAACGCTAAAACTGAGTGTAACTAAACTTATGACTAATAACAGCTCGAATAAGACATGAATTACTTCTTTTCTACCTGCTTCTTTTAGTGCTACTCCATGCATATACATCCAATGAAACGGCCCATGAATAAGTGCTCTCCACCATTTCATATCTGCTACACTTCTCTCATAATCCTCATGGCTAAGCGCTTCTTTATGGTGCTTCATATGGTTGTGCTTGATGGCATGCAGAGAAGCTAGCATGAAAGTGCTATTGAAGTACAACGTGCACCTGGTCCAAAACTTACTTATGCCTAACGCATTGTGATAGCCGTTATGAGATTGCCTTAGTGAGGTCAGAAAATACATGCCAGAAAATGGAAGTGCCAGCAGGTAATATTCATTATATGCCAATAATAAAGATGCTATGAGCCAGGGAAAACAAAGGGTGTTTTCTATGAGTTTTTCTCGTGGAGTTAGTTCGACTAAGTCTTTCCATTTAACTCCTGTTTTTATTTTTTCTAAATTCATAGTACTCCAGCTATGAGGTAAACAATCACCCATTGGAGCGCCCAATACATGAATAATCTAGGATCCATGCCTAGGCTTTTTAATCTTTTGAAGTGAATACGATTGATATAGAAAAGCGCAGCTATGAAATAAACATATAGAAACCATTCCAGCTCAAGACCAATGCCGGCCAAGTAAAACATAAAGGCTACTAAAAATCCTAGCTGCAGATTTACGGTGGCTAAGTTTCCTAGATAATCTAGCAACTTATCTTTCTCTTCAACTAAGCTGACAAATGCCATTTGGATGATAATTCGACATACAGATATTCCTAATATAAAACCAAGGGCTGGCCAAAATACATTTCCAAACAGGCTATCTAGCGCAAAAGCATTTATGATAGTAGCCGTGAAAATGGCAAACAAAACGTACATCCATCTATATTTCAAATTCACATCTGGAACACATGTAATTTCTGCAGGATTATTAGCTGGAGGAGCTATTACTTTTCGGTTATAGCTAATAAAGCTATAGAGTTTTTTCATACTCCAGTGAAAAGGTTTCCAGGTAAAGAGTGGTTTAAGAAAGCTGAAACGATGGCCTATGACAGTAAACATACTGTCTATTCCATAAGCCACCGTTCCGTTTTCATAGTTGACCAGTGCTATTTCATTTTTGGCTCTTTCGGCATCCCATTCAGTAGAATCACAGACCTGCTCACTATAGGGATGACGCCCGGTTTCTTCTAACACACCTGCTTTTATAAAAGCACTCGTGTACAAGCAGCACATAGGACAATCTCTGTCTCTTATACACATCTGACGCTGCCGACGAATAGAGAG
>CAJXOV010000385.1 GCA_913057815.1 uncultured Flavobacteriales bacterium | reverse complement strand
AGATGTAGAGAGGTCTCGTGGGCTCGGAGATGTGTATAAGAGACAGGCATTGAACTGGCCTATTAATTGAGAATACATCTCATTACCATCTATGTTAAGGTGTAGGCCTGAGATAAGGTTTTCTAAGATTTTGGCTTTGTAATCAGCCATGGTCTTAAGTGCAAAACTTCTTTTTCGAGCTTTACAGTTTTGAAGCATTACCTCTCCGTTTTGATCATCTTCATTAATAATGGCAAATGCATTTTTTCCTAATCCGTCAAACAATAATTTCTTGGCGTATATGTATTCTTTGAAAGTAGAATGATAGTCCAAATGATCATGAGAGATGTTAGTAATCAATGCTCCTGTGAAGTCTAATCCAGCTGTTCTTTTCTGAACTAATGCATGAGAGCTTACCTCCATGAAACAATACTCGCTTCCTGCAGCTACCATTTCGGCTAATAATGCTTGAAGAGAAACAGGATCTGGAGTAGTATGAGTAGAAGGAATATCTCTGTCTCCAATTTTATTTACCACAGTTGAGATTAAACCTGTTGTGTATCCTAAGGCAGTAAAAAGATTAAATAGGAGAGTAGTCACCGTGGTTTTTCCATTGGTTCCTGTTACACCTATGACTTTCAGGTTGTTTGAAGGATTGTCATAAAAGTTAGCTGCACAAATTCCAAGAGCTTTAGAAGAGTCATCTACTTTCACATAGGTTACTCCTGGTTCAAACTCTGAGGGCATTGTAACACAAACGACAACAGAAGCTCCTAGTTCAATCGCTTTATCTATATATTGATGTCCATCAACTTGGGTGCCATTTACAGCTATAAATATCCAGTCCTTTTGCACCGCACGAGAGTCAGCAGTAATTCCTTTTACAGAAATAGCTGTATCTCCTTGCACTTCTACAGAACCTGCTTTATATAATATGTCTTTAAGCGTTTCCACGTTAGTTTTTATGACTCATTTCTAAACTTACCGAGCTTACATCGGCTAGGTTAGTTCCTGATTTAATACTCTGTTTCTTTACCGTTCCATGTCCAGATATTTTCACCTGAAGTCCTTGTGATTCGATTAAGTACATGGCATCTTTTAGTCCCATTCCCACTACGTAAGGCATTATATCTTTATTAATGGTCTTAGGCTTAATTTCAACTTGAGTCTCCCCAGTTTCTGTGAAAATCCAAGAAGCATCTTGAGATGAGCTGTTGTAATTCATCCCAAGGTCTTTATAGACTTGCGTAATTTCTGGCTGATAGCCATCCTTAGAGGCCGGTAGAGAAGTTTCTTCTGTTTCTTCTTTTACCATTTCGGATTTAAAGAATTCTTTAGCATACATCATGTCTGCTATGTCTTTAAAAACAGGAGCAGCCAATGCGCTTCCGTAGTAGGTTCCGCTCTGCGGATTAAACACCACTACTATGCATGAATACTTTGGTTGTTCAGCTGGGAAATAACCACAGAATGAAGCTTGGTATTTTTTATTGGCATATGAGCCATCCACTGCTGCCCATGCGGTTCCAGTCTTTCCGGCTACAGAGTAGGAGTCGTTTTTAAGGACTCTTTTTGCCGTTCCTCTTTCAACTACTCCTGCCATCATAACCTGTGCATCTCGAATTGTGCTGTTGCTCAAGATTTTCTCTTGTAAAACTTCTGGTTCAATGGATTGGAAAATCTCTCCCCTTCTAGAAAGTGCTTCCGCAAATAGCGGCTTCATCATTCTTCCATTGTTAGCTATGGTGTTGTAAAATGAAAGCGTTTGAAGAGGTGAGCATTGAACCTCGTAACCAATGGCCATTTGGGTTAAGCTGACACCTGACCATCCTTTGTCTCCGGTTGATGATTTTATTATCGGAGCATTTTCTCCTTTGAAATTCAAGCTGAGCTTATTGTAAACTCCCATGGATGAAAGTTTGTCTAAGTAAGCTTGTGGGTTTTTCTTATAAGCGCGTTGCAATAGTAAAGCACACCCCACATTAGAGCTCTTTTCGAATGCCTCTTGGACGCTAATAGTTCCTAATCCTCCTTTGTCCCAATCAGAATCCTTCATGGTTTTGTCATAGAATTTATGAATTCCATTTCCTGTAGCTATAGAGTCCGTAATGTCTATAATTCCCTCATCTATAGCTGCGAGCAGAGAAGGAAGTTTAAATGTTGATCCAGGTTCTGTTCTCGTAAGAATGCTCTGATTCATTCTTTCCTGGTAGCTGATGTTTCCTTCCTTATCTTCAAATTTGGTAAGGTTAGACATGGCCTTGATGTATCCTGTTTCCACTTCCATAACTATGGCTGCACCCCATTCGCAGTCGTGTTTTTGAAGCATAGTTTCCAGTGAAGTAGTGGCTACATCTTGTACTTCTGAATGGATAGAGCTGATTACATCGGCACCTTCGACAGGTCTTTGGATGTATTCATCTGAAATTGGCTTCCATACATTCCCTGCTATTTTCTCTTCTAATCGATATCCTATTATACCTGAAAGTTCAGCGTCATAGGCTCTCTCTAAACCTACTTTTTGATTTTCTCGGTGCACTCCTATTGTTCTGTTGGCGAGTTTTCCTAGAGGTTTTTCTCTTTTCCTTTTTTCTTCGAAAATGAATCCGCTTTTGAATCTGCCTAAACTAAAGAATGGCATTTTTTGAATGTCTTTCTTTTGAAGAAAGTCAATGTTTCTTTTTATCAGTTGGTATCTATTGCTGTCTCGAACCGCTGATTTGAAGTCTTCTGAGATTTCATTTTGTGATTTCTCAGGAAAAAGTTGGGCTAATGCATAGCTAGCTGAATCGATATAGAGTCTTAAATCCTCCTCATTCATTGAGTGTGCTTGGCTATCCCATCTTACATCAAATTCTGAAATAGATGTAGCTAGTAATAATTTATCCGATGAAAAAATTTGTCCTCTAGAAGGTTGGATTTCTCTTTTTTGCACCGCGGACTCTTGTGCTTGAACTTCCCATGTCTCCTCCGCAAAAAACTGAATAGCAAATACTTTTACAGCTATGCTCACGCCTAGAAGCGATATAAACATGTACATCACCCAAACCTTAATCGATATGTTTTTAACGTTTTTCATGGCTAGTTCTCCAGAATTTCTGGACTGTGAGTAGGTTTTTTTAGATCAATAGATTCAGAGCTTTTCAGCACATTAGAAAGTTGTGTTTTACTCTCTTCGTTAGAAATGACTGTGTTGTATTCTGATTTTACCTCGTGTAATTCTTTTGTTTTATCGGAAATGCTTCTGATGGTGTTTTCTGAGTAATACACCCACCAGATATGGAACAAGAACTGTCTCTTATACACATCTCCGAGCCCACGAGACCTCTCTACATCT
>CAJXOV010000384.1 GCA_913057815.1 uncultured Flavobacteriales bacterium | reverse complement strand
AGATGTAGAGAGGTCTCGTGGGCTCGGAGATGTGTATAAGAGACAGGATTAGATCTTTCAGCAGTTAGGTATTCGAATAAATGGAAAGTTAATCTTGACGAAAACGGCAATGAAATACGAAGGCCCAAGAAGATTCAAGGAAGCTGGAGCTTCAGTATTTACAATGCATACAATCAAAAGAATCCTTTTTTCATCTATTATGCTAATGAAGGAAACGTACTAAACGGAGAAGTGAAAATTTCTGCTCGTCAAGTTAGCTTATTCCCTATTCTACCAAGTATAACTTGGAATTTTAAGTTTTAATAATTCACTTATTATGTACTAAGTTTGACACATTAAATGAAGGAATTAAAACATCTAAATAAGTACTTTTTAAAGTACAAGTGGCACATAGTTATAGGATTGATTTTCATTATACTCACTAATTATTTTAAAGTATATGCTCCTGTCCTTTTTAATGAAGGGGTAGATTATATAGAAGCCTCATTAGAATCTGTAACTGAAAACACTACTTCACCAGAACTTCCTCAAAGCATTCAATGGTTAGAAGACAAAGGAATAATTTCCTTAAATCAAAACCTTGATTCAGCCGACTCTAGAGAAGAATCCACTAGATATGTCATCTTATTGTTAGCACTCCTATTCGGATTAATCTTTATAGTGCAGGGTGTCTTTCTATTCTTCACCAGAGTGACGTTAATTATTATGAGTCGAAGAATTGAATTTGATCTTAAAAATGAGATTTACACTCAATACCAAAAACTGTCATTAGCCTTTTTCAAAAGGAACAACACTGGAGATCTAATGAACAGAATTAGTGAAGACGTCTCTAAAGTGAGAATGTACCTGGGACCTGCACTAATGTACACTCTTAACTTAGCATTTTTAATTGGGTTTGTACTTTATGCCATGTGCTCCATAAGTGTTAAACTAACTATCTACACCTTACTTCCACTTCCAATTCTTTCAATTACAATTTATTACGTGAGCTCACTCATAAATAAGAAAAGCGAGAAGGTCCAATCAAAACAAAGTGAGCTTAGTTCGTTTGTACAAGAAACTACAAGTGGAATTCGAGTTCTAAAGGCATACAATAGGGAAAAAGCATACATGGAATTCTTCAGAGGAGAAAGTGACTCTTACAAAAAATTAATCCTTTCTTTAATAAAGGTTGAAGCACTTTTTATGCCGCTTATAATACTCTTAGTTGGACTAAGTACATTACTAGCTGTATACCTAGGTAGTGTAGAATCTATAACTGGTAAAGGATTTGACAAAGGAGATATAATTCAATTCGTGATTTATGTAAACATGCTTACATGGCCTTTTGCCTCAGTCGGATGGGTAACTTCACTGGTGAATAAAGCTGAAGCTTCACAAAAGAGAATAAATGAGTTTCTAAAGGAAGAGCCCGAAATCAAATCTAAAACTGAGACTCCGCTTGAAATAGCAGGAGATATTGAATTTAACCAAGTTAGTTTCACTTACCCTGACACAGGAATAAAAGCATTAAGCAACATTTCCTTTTCTTTAAAGAAAGGCCAAAAACTTGGAATAACAGGAAGGACAGGTAGTGGGAAATCCACCATAGCCAATCTAATTACAAGACAATATGACACAGATTCAGGAGCAGTTCTTATTGATTCTAAAAACATAAAAGAAATTAATCTAGAAAGCTTAAGAAATGGCATAGGTTCCGTCCCTCAGGATGTCTTCTTATTTTCCGACTCCATCAGAAACAACATATCGTTTAGCGATAATGATGTATCAGTGAAAGAAATTCACATAGCTGCTAAACAAGCAGACATTTATGACAACATTTTAGAGTTCTCGGATAAATTTGATACTATTCTTGGTGAAAGAGGAATCAATCTCTCAGGTGGTCAAAAACAAAGAATTTCTATCGCAAGAGCTATTATAAAGAATCCCGAGATTTTAATTTTTGACGATTGCCTGAGTGCTGTAGATACCGAGACAGAAGAAACTATACTTGCTAACCTTAAAATGATAATGAAGGATAAAACCAGCATAATCATTAGCCATCGAGTTAGTTCAATTATTTCATCAGATATAATTATCGTATTAGATAAAGGACAAATTATAGAACACGGTACTCATGACGAACTACTAAAGGCAAATGGATATTACCATGAGCTATATCAAAAACAACTTTTAGAAGAATAAACTTTAATCACAAGCACTTCCAAAAACTCCAAGTAGAACAGATAAGTCTAAAATATTAGTAGTATCATCATTGTTAGCATCTACACTACATCCCGAAGTGCAACCGAAAGAACCCAAAAGAACACTTAAATCTAGGATATTCCTAGTTCCGTCAGTGTTAAAATCAGCTACGCAAGTTGGAATTAACTCATCTCCTAATACTGCATTATCACAATTATTATCGATTCCCTCTCCTGTTCCAGGTGCACCTGGGAAAACAGTATTTAAAGAGTCATCACAATCCAGGCTATTTTCTACATAACCTGCAGGAGCTGTAAAAGTATCGATTGAAACAAGAGGATCTCCATATGTATCAGAATCAGAATCTAAGTAAAATGTTTTGATATCTGGCTTAACCAAAAACAAACCATTTTCTATGTGACTTATAGCCACTATTCCTGAATTAAAATATGGGTAGCTGCTCCAAGCACCATTAAACTGAGCTGAATTACTATTGGGATATACATCAAAATAAGCGACTTCAGCTATGTTTCCATTCGCTATATCCGTAGTCTCTAAAATTCTCAATCCCGATCTATAATTAGACTGATAAACAAACCCCTCATGAATATAAACATTATGATCAATAGAACCAGTAGCGTGAACGAATGTTCCTAATAAACTAGGAGCATCTAAATCTTGCACATCAAAAATGAAACTTCTAGTATTTCCGGTCCCATTTATCTCATCCAATTCATCATTCGCAATAAAGTACCTGTGATCTTCAGTTAACCAACCTTGGTGAGTATAAAAAGCTGAAGGATAAGTAGCATTACTAATAGTTTGCATATCTGTTTTATCAGAAACATCAATAATAGCTATATCATTTTCGTTACAAGCAAAAGCTATTTCAGCTCCAACATAATCTGCATCAGGCCCAATATAATTTACCACCTGAGCATCATGTGTGTACCCTTCAGTACCAAAAAGACCTGCAATTACAGGTGAAGTAGGATTACTTATATCTATTACATGTAGCCCTCCACTGGCAGTGTTACTTCCAACACCATATGCAAAACCAGAATCTTCATTAATTACAATATTATGACAGTTACCAAAAGTTCCGTAAAATGCAGTTTCCGTAAAAGTAACGGGAG
>CAJXOV010000383.1 GCA_913057815.1 uncultured Flavobacteriales bacterium | reverse complement strand
GATGTAGAGAGGTCTCGTGGGCTCGGAGATGTGTATAAGAGACAGCATCGGCAATAGTCTCCAGCACACTTCCTACTCATTTAGTAGATCCTGTTTACATGGATTATAAGTTTGCCGAAATGTTCGGGCCAGCTAGTGCTAAAGCTTCTTATAATTTCGATGATTTATTAATTCCGTACAGGGCTGTAGCGTCAGATATAGAAGCTAATGAATCGGTAATTTTTAGAAAAGGTGAGTTAAACCTAGCTGCTAGAGCATCCGGAACTTATCCGTTTTACTTAGAACCATTAATGGTAGGAGGAAAACTATTATTTGATGGAGGTCTTTATAATAATTATCCGGCTGATGTGCTTTATGAAGAGTTTATGCCAGATGTAATATTGGGCTGTAACGTTAGTCAAAATAATCCTCCGCCTAAAGAAGATGATTTGATGAGTCAGTTGATAAACATGATTCAGTACCAAACTAATTTTGAAAATGTATGTGAGAATATGCTCACTATTTCTCCTAATTCTGGTTTGGGCACTTTTGATTTTGATAAAGTTGGTCTGGCTATTAGCACAGGTTATGAAAGTACAATGCTTCAAATGGATAGCATTAAAAAGCTGTGTACGCATCGCGTTTCTGCTGAGGCTATGGCTTTAAAAAGAAAAGAATTTAAAGAAGACTTTAGTGAAATATTGATCAAAGAAATTAACGTGATGGGCGTTTCTGAAATCCAAGGTCAATCGATCAAGAAAAACATATTGCAACGCCAGACTTATATAACTCTTCAGGAATTTCAAAAGCGTTTTTTCAGACTTTATGCAGATGATAAAGTGAGGTACACATACCCAACCTTACATTTAGATCCTTTAGATAAAAAGTACATAGTCACCGTACATATAAAGCCTGCTAAGAAAATGGAAGTAGGTTTCGGAGGGAATTTCTCTTCCAGACCGTTAAACACTGGTTTTGTGCAGGCTAAGTATCATATTAGAGGAAGAAATAATCTCTCATTAATAGCTAACTCCTACTTCGGTAAATTCTATAGTTCAACTAAAGCTGGGTTTAAATTGGATTTGAATCTGAAAAACCCAATGGTTATGGAAGCCTCATATACCTATAATTCGTGGGACTATTTTAACAGTTTTGCTACTTTTTTAGAGGTGGTAAAACCATCTTTTATAGTAAAGAATGAGCAGATAATTAAAACAGAATTAAGTCTGCCGGTGGCTAACAGAGGCAAGCTACAGATAGGAGGGAAGTATGCCGATATTTCTGATGAATATTACCAAACAGGTGATTTTTCGAACACGGATACTACAGATCAAACAGGTTTTAAATCATGGGTGATAAGTGGAAAGTATGAGAGAAGCACTTTAAATAGAAAGCAATTTGCTGACCGAGGAACGTTTTTCCAGCTTTCAGCCAATTATATTAATGGAGATGAAATGACTATTCCTGGTAGTACTTCAGAAGTTAGAGATACTACGAGTGCTGAGCATAGTTGGACTGTCTTTAAAGGCCAGTATAAAAACTTTTTTTATCAGAAGAAAAAATTCAGTTTAGGATTTCATATAGAAACTGGATGGGCTGCTAATCAGCCTAGGTTTACCAACTACAGAGCTACGTTAATTCGGTCATTGGCATTCGAGCCTATCCCTGAGAGTAAGTCTTTCTTTTTAGATAGATACCGAAGTAATTTTTATTCCTCAGCTGGGTTAATAGGAACTCTTAATATCACTCCGAATATTCAGTTGAGAGCTGAAAATCACGTGTATCGTCCATGGGAAAGGATTTTCTCTACTCCAGAGGATGCTTCTAATTTCGAACCTACTACAGAATTATTCTACGTGGGTTCAGGAAGTATTATTTATCACAGCCCTTTAGGACCTATGAGGTTGGCGGTTAATTATTACGATAGAAAAGAAATCCCGTGGAGTATTCTATTCAACTTTGGATTTTTCTTATTCAATGATAGTTACCTAGATTAACTAGATATCAAAAAGTTCTACTTCTTTCACTTCTCCGTTTTTCATATCCAGTAACGTTTCATTCCCTATTCTAAAACGAACTAATCTTAGCGTAGCAAAACCTGCTGCTGCAGTCATTTTTCGAACTTGCCTGAACTTCCCTTCTCTCAGAGTGATGGAAACCCAGCTAGTGGGGCCATGATGTTCTCCTCTTATTTTAAAAAATGCAAGGTGAAGATGTTCTGGAGCATCTATTTTTCGAGCTACACAGGGCTGTGTAATATATTTCTCTTTGTTTACACTTATTTCTATTCCGTTCTGAAGCTGATCTATGGCTTCATCTGTGATTTCTCCATCTACTTGAGCATAATACTCTTTTTCGAATTTATTACTTCGGATTAGTTGACTCACTTTTCCTTCTGTGGTTAAAAAAAGCAAACCCTCAGAATTAGCGTCCAATCGACCTATAGCCATAGTTTCTTCTGGGAAATCACCTAGCTCACCTAAGAACTTGTTTTTGTTCTTTCTGGTGTTGGCTATGAATTGGGATAGAAATCCCGCAGGCTTATAAATTATAAAGTTCCTAAACAATGGTCTGTTATTTGGCTTCTATGAAAGTATCAAGGGGAGAATAAAAACCCTTATCAACCTGAGAAAACTCAAAGTTGGACAGCGAAGCATTCCCTAATTGATCTGTAAGTCCTTTGTCCTTTCTCCATGCCCAAAATCTCCATGTAGTAGAAACAGGAATTCCATCTACATCCACATAATCACAGTATTCTATAGCGTGAGGATCTTCTTCCGCTTCTTCTATAGTTCCACCAGCTGTAACTATGTAGGCTGCAGTATTAATCAAATGTGATGCTTTATCGGCATACATGATGTACCAGTCATCTGGAGCATCACCTGTTCCAGCTTCGAAGTTCAATTTATAAGCATCATAATCCAATTCCCCTAAAATTCCGTTTTTATAATCAGCCCACTTAGTTCCTTCATCACTTAGTTTATATGGAAACATAAAAAAGTAAGACCATGTATAAGCCGCAAATCTGGCACTTGGTAAATTTTCAATTTCAGGTGAAACGAATACTTTGTCGTCATTGAATAAAATAACAGAGCCATCTTTATTCTCTATTTTCCCGTTTCTAGAGTCCGCAGAAAGAGTAATTCTACTGTTTAATCTCTCTTTTCCTCCAAAGCTTAATGTGATATCGAAGGCGATATTTTCTCTGTCCATGAATTCATTCTTCATATGAGAATTCTCAATCTCATCTATAAATGGATAAACAGAATTTACAGTTTCAGTAACGGCATCTTTAACAGTTTTGACCTGTTCTTTAACCTGTCTCTTATACACATCTGACGCTGCCGACGAATAGAG
>CAJXOV010000382.1 GCA_913057815.1 uncultured Flavobacteriales bacterium | reverse complement strand
GTAGAGAATTACAATCTCATGCCTATTCTACCTTTTGATTTGATTAGTCATATAGACATGCATATGAAGTTACTGGATGAAGAAACTATACTGGTAGGAGATTTCGGAAACGAATCAGACGGGCCACAAATTCAGGCTAACATTGAGTATCTTTTGTCAAACACAACCACTAAATGGGGAACACCATGGAAGATAGTTTGGATTCCTATGATTCCTTCAAATGGTGGAAACTGGCCTGATGGAGATTTTGCTGAGCCATATTACAGAACATTCACCAACAGTATTTTTATTAATAAAACCATTTTGGTTCCTACTTATAGAGAAGAGTTTGACTCTATAGCTATAAGAATATACGCTGAAGAATTGCCTGGATATAACGTAATCTCTATTGACTGTGATGATCAACCAGATCCAATCATATCCGCAGCAGGAGCGCTTCACTGTATTACACATTCAGTAGGAGTAGAAGATCCCTTACTGATTTCACATAATCCGTTGGAGGATACTTTTAACACGATAGATGATTATAGGGTGGAAGGGTATATGAACCACAGATCTGGAATGAATGAGGGTAGCATGTTTTGGAGAGTTGAAGGCGAGCTAGCCTATTCTGAACTTCCAATGTCTAGTATAGGAGGTAATGATTGGGAGGCATTTATTCCCGCACAGGCCGTAGGAACTAATATTGAATATTACATACATGGTGAGGCTACATCAGGAAAAGAACAGAGTCGTCCAATGCCTGCTCCTGAAGGTTTTTGGAGATTCAAGGTGTTAGGAAATGATGTGGGAATATCAGAAAACACTTCTTTAGAGCTGTTACCGATTTATCCTAATCCAGCTTCTTCTATTACAGTTATTCCTGTAAATGTTTCTAAAGAAAGTGTAGGAAGAGTCTTTCTTTCAGATGCTCAAGGCAAAGAAGTTTTAGTGGTGTTTAGCGGGAGCATAAACGCTGGAGAAACTAAATTCTTTATAGACGCTGCTGAATTGGCCGCTGGGGTCTACAGTGTCATTCTAGCTACAGATCTAGAATCTACAAGTCAGAAGATAGTAGTTCAATAAGCACATTCTTGGATAATAATTTTGTTTGATGATAAGAAGAATTCTCTTTTTAAGCGTTCTAGTGGTGGTTTTAGCAGGCTGTAAATACACGCCTTTTTTGAAATATTACAACTTAGATAAGGATACTGATTTACCTAAGTTTAAAAAGCACAGTTTTCTTTCGGGGAGTAATAATTCTATGCGTTCAGCTTATGATGTAACTCAATACAATTGGGATGTGGCAGTTTTTCCAGAGAAAAAGGCTATTTCTGGGAGTATGGAAATATGGATGGACATCACTCAGAATCAAGACACCCTCTTGTTCGATTTGCAGAGGAGTTTGAAAATAGATTCTGTTCAGTGCAGAAAACCTTTAAAGTACAAGAGGAAAAGAGATCTACTTTATATCATTTTTGAAGAAGACGCTCAGGCAGACGAGTCTCTGGAAATTACATTCTATTATCACGGAAAGCCTCCTAACATTATGGGAGAAGGGCCTATTATTTGGAAAGAAGATAGTAATGGTAAACCTTGGTTTTCTACTCAAACTGAAGGATTAGGTGTAGGTCATTTGTTTCCCTGCAAAGATCTTTTGATAGACGAACCTGAAGAATGCAGCATTCGATTAGATGTGCCTGAAGGTTTAGTGGCCGCATGCAATGGAGTATTGCAACGCTCAGAAACTAAAAAAGGAAGAACCATAACTGAGTGGAAGATCAATAACTCCATAAATATTTACAACATATCGTTTAACGCAGGAGATTTTGTGAAATTCGAACTTCCTTACACTGATATAAATAGTGAAAACCATGAATTGGAGTTTTACGTGTTGAGAGAAAACGAAGACGCTGCCAGAAAGTTTTATGCGCATACACCTCAAGTGATGAGGGCTACAGAAGAACTATTCGGTGAATATCCATGGTGGAATGATGGATTAAAATTCGTGGAGTCTACTTTCAGTGCTATGGAACACCAGGGATGTATAGCCATGGGAAGTGAATATGAAATAGACTGGGAAGGGTTAAACACTACGCTGGTGCATGAAATAGCACATGAGTGGTGGGGAAACAGTATCACTGCTTCGGATTATGCAGATGTTTGGCTTCATGAAGGATTAGCTACATACGCTGAAAGCTTGGTGGCTGAAAAGCTTTATGGGTATGATAATTACTTGAAGTACTGTCGAAACCAGATGTACTGGAGCATATTTAATAAACGCCCTATTCAAAAAGTTCATAATGTGCAGTACACCAGCTGGGCTACTTATGCTGACGGAGATATTTATAACAAAGGAGCTATGCTCATGCATACACTGAGAACCCAAATGGAAAACGATGAACTTTTCATGAGCATTTTAAAGAATATGCAGTTGGAGTTTAGAGATAGCACCATTAGTTCTGCAGAATTTGAGGCTTACTTTTTAGAACATTGTGAGTGTGAGTTTCAGCCCATTTTTGATAGAATGCTCCGAAAGGCTGCACCACCTGAATTAGCATACAGTGTTTTTTTAAGTGAAGACAAAAGTGCTGCCACATTAAAATATCGGTGGGAAGAAGGAACCCCAAGCGATTACCCGTTAAAAGTTAAATTTATAGCAGGAGATGAGGTTATAATCATAGAGCCTACTGGTATGGAACAAACTACAGTGTTACCGATTAATGTGGATTATAAAATGCAGCCATGGTTGAGTGGATATTTTACCACTGTGCCTTTTAATCGTAAAAAGAAGAAGTAAAAAGCACTGTATTTAATAAGCTTCTTGTACTATAAAGTAGCCACTATCAACACATCCTGAAGCGCTTGTAGTCGTATATTCAACCAAGGTTTGTCCTCCGTTTTTAGATAAGAATTCTGTGTTTAGGAGAATGCTCACTTTTTTATTTTCATCCATTCTTAACTCTATTGTGTTTTTACTAATAGAATTCTGAATGGTACCGTCTACTGTCCATTCTATAGAGCAGTCTTGAGGGATGCTTAAAATGTTTTTTACGATGTATTTATTCCCACTAGTTAGCCCATTTATTTCATGGGGATCTATCATGAAAGTAGGAGAATAAGAAGAGTTAGTGTTGTATTCAGTGGGCTCAGTTAAGCTCCACTCTTCTTCGGCTGAATGCCCTGCACCGAATAAGTATTCGATATTAATCTCACATGGTAAAACGGACAGTTCTGAGCATTTTTTGATTTCACAGCCTTGGTTATTTACCGTAGCACAAAACTTCGGAAGAATGGTGTACTCCTGGACTGAATAGGGACTGTCTCTTATACACATCTCCGAGCCCACGAGACCTCTCTACATC
>CAJXOV010000381.1 GCA_913057815.1 uncultured Flavobacteriales bacterium | reverse complement strand
TTGGTAGACAGGCATGGTTGAGGGCCATGTGTTCGTATGGGCGTGCGGGTTCGAGTCCCGCTCTGGGCACAAAAAGCCGCTTTTGAAAAAGCGGCTTTTTTATTTTGTAATTTTATGGTTGTTATTGATAGTCAACAATAGAATCTCTCACATCAATTTACCAAGATCATATTCATACATTGCAACGCCAAAGCAATTAACCAAATACTGAGATTATGCCTATAAGAATGGACGATGACCAGAAAAAAACTGGAGGAAGAGATAATTACCCTGGAAGAAATAAGAATACTGGTGGAAATACCGGAGGTACGGGAGGAAAAGGTGGTTTAATAGGTGCTCTATTGCCATTACTTCTAAAAAAACCGAAACTATTGATAGTGGCAGTAATAGCTTTTATCGGTTATCAATATATGACTGGAGGATGCAGCGGTGACTCTGGAGGAGGTGGGAATATTCCTGACATTTCAAACATAGCTGATTTGTTTTCTACAGGATTCGATGCTAACCCTGAAAAATACAATGCTACCGAAATATTCGAACCTTTAGCGGACAACAAGAAAAATCCGTTACCTGAAAGAATTTCCTTATTAGATCATGCACCTAACAGGAAAAACCAAGGAAGACAAGGCTCATGCGTGGGATGGGCATCAAGCTATGCTGCTAGATCAATTTTGCATTCTCAACAAACTGGGAATGACCCAAATGCTAAACCTTTTAGCCCGTCTTATTTGTACAACCAAATTAAGCTCAACAACAATTGTCAAGGAGCTTATCTGCATGACGCTATGGCCAACATGAAAAAAGGTGGTGTAGCACCTTATAATGAATATGCTTATAACGAAAATAGCTGTGATTTTGACGCTGACAATCAGGATAAAGCAGCTGCTCAGAATTACAAAATTAATGGTTATCAAAGACTCACTAAAGGAGACAATCTTAAGTCTGTAGATATGTTGGCTATGAAACAAAACCTAGCTCAAGGTGCACCTATAGTTATAGGTATGATGGTAGGCGGCTCATTTATGCAAGGTATGATGGGAAATGATCTTTGGGCTCCTACTTCTCAGGATTATAATATGAGTGGTTTTGGTGGCCATGCCATGTGTGTGATAGGATATGATGACTATAAAGCAAATGGTGAAGGTGCGTTTCAATTAATGAATAGCTGGGGAAATGAATGGGGAAAGAATGGTATTGGATGGGTTAGATATAAAGATTTCGAACATTTCACTAAAGAAGCTTATGGAGTTTATCCAATGGGTGATGCAGACAAACCTAAAGGAACTTCAAATGATATTTCATTTGGCCTTCTACTAACTGAGAATAATTCTTATATGGATCTTCAGCAAAATTTCTCTGGCGTAATGAAGGCTCAAGGGAAATTAAAGAAAGGAAGAGATGGATCTAGGTTTAAGGTAGAGGTGACTAACACACTCCCTTGTTACACCTATATATTTGGTGCTGAACAAGACAATTCAAGTTATGTTCTGTTCCCATACAACCCGAAACATTCCCCATATTGTGGAATTACAGGGACTAGAGTATTTCCTCATGACCAAAGTATGTGGCCTGATGAAAACGGTACAAAGGACAGAATAGCAGTGGTTATAACTAATGAGCCATTAGATTATGATAAGTTCAATCAAAAACTAAACTCTGCTTCTGGAACTACTTTTACTGACAAACTAAACAACGCTTTAGGAACTGATAAGAAGGACGTTAATGTTAGAAGTGCTGGTAAAAATTTAAACTTCCAAACCCAACTTTCAGGTTCACAAAAAGTGGGCTGGGTCATTGAGTTTGACAAGGAATAGGGAAAATTTTCAAATTCACTGCAACCCTCTTTTTTCTAAAGTGTATTTAATTATGCTTCTTGTTTGCTTACTTAATTGCGCATAATTATTAACATCACCCAAGCAACTATGTATTAATTTACGTAGTCTTGAATAGAAGAGTAGTTCTCTTTCTAAAGACGCATCACTAATTAATGAACCGAATTAACATCGCTTTTGTGCTTATTTTGAGTGTGATTTTATTTCTTACTCAATGTAAAAGAGATCCTGACATGCCTGATGAGGCCTGTAGCTCAAATGCTCAGGTTTCTGGTAAATTTAATTTCAGTCAATTCCCTTTTGCCAACCTATCTACGTATGGATTCTTTACTGGTGACATGAAAGATCAGCAAGTAACTGGTGATATTTTGCCCTATGATGTAATTACTCCACTGTTCTCGGACTACGCACATAAAAAAAGATTTATATGGATGCCTGAGGATTCTTTATCTTCTTACAACTTAGATACCGAGTTACTAGAAATGCCGAATCACACCATATTAATAAAGACTTTTTATTATAACAATGTTCAACCAGGAAATGAAACACAATTGATAGAAACAAGATTGTTATATAAGGTCAATGAAGAATGGAAGTTTGCCGATTACATATGGAATGACGAGCAAACTGAAGCCGTTTTCGATTTAAGTGGAGAAAATAAAGATCTTGAGTTTATAAACGATGATGGTGAACTGATTTCGTTTACCTATAGAATACCTTCTGAAACAGAATGTTTTACATGCCATAAAATCACAAACGATGCTCTTCCTATTGGGCCTAAACCTCAGAATCTGAATCAAGAATATTCTTATTCTGATGGTGACATGAACCAACTCCAAAAATGGATCGAGTTTGGTTTTTTAGAAGATGAGCTGCCAACAAGTATAGAGACTGTTGCTGATTGGGCAGATGAAAGCCTTCCAAAACTTGATAGAGTTAGGGCATATTTAGATATGAATTGTGCTCACTGTCACAGACAGGATAGTCACTGTAGTTATAGACCAATGCGTTTTGCTTGGAATGAATCTGTTCTAATGGAGAATTTAGGAATCTGTATAGAACCTGCAGAGCCTATAGATCCATTTCAAACTTATGTAGTTTCACCGGGAAATGCCGCAAGGTCTATGATGTATTATAGAATGAATACCACAGAAGCCGCGGAAAAAATGCCTTTAATGGGAAGAACAATAATCCATCAAGAAAGTGTTGACCTTATAGGTGAGTGGATAAATGAATTAGAAATAAACTGCGAGTAATAATTATAAAATCAAACCAAATGAAAACAATTCTACTAATATCCGCATTAGTCCTTTCTCAGGGAATAATGTTAGCGCAATATTCTTGTACAGAAGCTTTAGAGGTATCTCAAGGAACTCATGAATGTGAAACTCTTATAGGTGAAGTTTCAGAAGACATTACTTGTGCTGGGCTTTACATGGGTGATAATGTGAACTGGTTCTTTTATACCTGTCTCTTATACACATCTCCGAGCCCACGAGACCTCTCTACATC
>CAJXOV010000380.1 GCA_913057815.1 uncultured Flavobacteriales bacterium | reverse complement strand
CGAGATGTAGAGAGGTCTCGTGGGCTCGGAGATGTGTATAAGAGACAGCTCTGCGTTATATGCTAGGCCAAGGAAATTCACTAGGAAAATCGTCAGATGACGAAACACTTAAACTTAGAACCAGCACATTCAGCGTAGGACTTTTATGGGGAATAAAAGGATGTAAATACTGCGGAAACCAAAGAATTCAATAATCACACAATACTCTTTATAAGATGAAAAATATACTCACATTATTGATAGTAGTTATCTACTCAGTAGCTACTTCGGCACAATCCGATGGAATAAGCTACCAAGCGGTAATTATAGATAAAAGTCCATTGGAAATTCCAGGAATGGATGTAAGTGGAAACTACTTAGCCGAAACTGAAGTAACTCTTAGGTTTACCATAGAAGATGCTGGGCAAAACATAGAATATCAAGAAAGCCAATTGACGACTACAGATCCTTTCGGATTGATTAATGTAATTATTGGTCAAGGGGTGATTGGTGATGAAAGTCCAGGAAGCTTTAATGAAATAAGCTGGGATGGAGAGGCTAAATTTTTAATTGTGGATTTAGCATATGGTGGATCAGAGTTAGAAGAACTCAGCAGACAGAATCTGCTCTTTGTTCCGTACGCATACCACAGAAATATAACAGCTACTGGTACACTAACTGTTGACATGGAAACATTGCTCAATAGTGATTTAACTGTAGGAGAGGATGCACTAATAGAGGGGAACACTGTTTTAGAAGGAAACCTTACAGTAAATGGTGATTCTGTTAATGTCTCCAATGATCTTTTTGTTCAAGGAAACTCGATCTTAGATGAAAACCTTACTGTACATGGTGATTCTGTCAATATTTCAAATGACCTTTTTGTTGAAGGGAACACAAGTCTAGAAGGAACATTGGATTTAACGATGGATTCCGATGAGTTTGTAGCCACCTTTACCAATAACAGCGCAGGTGAAGAAAATGGTGATGGAATAAAAATTAAACTGGGTAAGATCTTTACGAAGAACAATGATCTGGCACGTAACGCAGATGTTGTTACGAAATTAGCATTCTGTCCTGAGGTGCCTTTAGCACCTTTTGTCGAATTGTTTAGTGAGGATCCTGATTTTGATTTTTTATTAGAAATGCAGATACCTACTGATCCTCAAGAAATACTTGATTATGGGTTAGCTATAGCGGCTACAGCGTGTATTTTGACAGAGACGATTATAAATACAACCATTGACTTAACTTTTAATCAGATTTTACCTTTGGAGTTTCCTGAGTTTTGTGTGGATGTGGGATTCGATGATATATGTATAGGAGGTTTCGAGTTAATTCCGGCTATTCCTGATATTAATTTCCCTTGCGATTTTTTCGGCCCACCATTGGAATTACCTAGTCTAACCTTAGATGATGTTTGGTCGACAAATCCTTTAACTTCAGAAAATGTATTCATCGAATTCGCAGATAGCTCGGATTATAGAATGGGTGCTATAAAAGCTCAATCCATTGAAGAGTGGGCGCTAGGATATTTGGATGCGGTTTATCTTTATGGTTTGGTAAGTACATTTAGAGGTTTGGACAAGGGAAAACTGATTCCTGAAATGAAAAAACAAGCCAGCGAAATAGCCAAGGCATACTTAAAGATTGGTGTAGAGTACAGCTCTGGTAATGGAGATTATGCTGAATGGTTAATCCGTATGGATTCGAGAGAAGCGATTGCTGCTGGAGATATTGTGGCGGTTAAAGGAGGAATGATAACCAAGGATCTCCGGGAGGCCGAACAAGTAATGGCCATTTCTCATGCTCCCATCGTGCTAGGTAACATCCCTAACGAAGGAGAAAAACACCTAGGTAACAATGTGGCATTTATGGGACAGATTCCAGTAAAGGTTATGGGAGCAGTGGCAACTGGTGATTATATAGTAGGGAACAAAGAAGTACCTGGTTATGGTATTGCTATCAATCCTCAAGATATGACAATTGAAGATTTAGATTATGCGGTAGGAAGAGCTTGGGAAGCTTCTTCAGAGCTAGGTCCTAAAATGGTGAACACCGTAGTGGGAGTTCATAATGGAGATTATGTGAACATATTGAAAAAGTATGAGCAGAAGTTCAAGGATTCGGAGAAAAGACTACAAAGTCTAGAAGCTGCTGTAGAAACACTTTCGGGTTATTTACCAGGAGTACAACTAACTGATTAATAGAAATACAATAAAAGAGGTTCATCCTTTAGAAAACAAGAAGAAGAATCGTTCTTTGTGCAAATGATTAAAATGAAAAAAATCTTAATCTTTATTCTTTGTAGCATACCATTCATCGCGTTTAGCCAAGAGCTGGATAATTTAAGTGATGAAGCCAAAGAGAAGTTTTTAAAAGAAACTTTGGAATCGTTAAATGGGCTAACAGAGAAAGGCTTGGAAATGAGAGGAGATTCGTTAATTGTCAGCGATGAACTCTTGACATTAATGAGTGATAATGAACTCAGAGCTCAAGTTTTTCCAGAAGTGTATACTTGGGAAGAGGCTATTGAATATATGACCAGTATGAAATTGAAAACGGCATTCTGGTTTTTCATTAATCTTTATCCTGAAAATGATACTAGTAAAAAGGCAGTTTTAAATGCTGTTTTTAGTTATGATAAGATGATGAAAATGGACGAGGTGCTGACAAATACCTTCAACACCTATTGTTATGCAGATCCTGAGATATGCAAAATTACCAATGGAAAACCCGAAATAATCCGTCCTGATATCATGGAAGAGAAATTGAGAAATGTAAAAGAAATCATTCTCTATATTCAAGCTTTCAGAGAACAGTCAAAGAAAGATTCTCAAAATAAATAATTGAGGATCAAAAAGGGGGAAGCTAGAAAAGTGATTTTCGAGCCTTCATTATACACACCCATCAGCCAGTAAACAGGAAACCAGCTTCAGTGTTTTTTTTGTCCTTAGGATTCAAAGCACTACTGCTGAGTTATTTTAATTAATTGTCTGTCAATTTTGTTTCAACATAATGTGGCTTTGACTTTCGAGTAATTTTAACTGCTTCGGTAATTCAAACACCTACGAGTAGTTAAGGTTTATTTCAGAAGACGATTGCTTGGCTTTTATTGGTCTATTATTTATTTAAGACTTTTAATGTGACTGCACCCTTCTAAAAAACACATAAGAAATAACGAGTAGAATAAGAGGGATAATCGGTCCATATGCTCCGCCATCCTCAGCATTTAAGTGTGAAATAATGGCCATTATTAAATCTAAAGCAAAACCAAGATATGCCAGCTTCTTAATGAGCGGATTTTTAATGAACCAAATGGCTAGTACACCCAGTATTTTAGCTACGGCAAGAGGGTAGATTATTTCAG
>CAJXOV010000379.1 GCA_913057815.1 uncultured Flavobacteriales bacterium | reverse complement strand
AGCTTATATGTATTTGTCGATCAAATTCCCTTAGAGATTAGTATACCGGAAAACTTAAGCGGTGATTGTCTAACTGAATTTTCAATTGAAGCGACTACTAACATAATTGAAGATATTCCTCTCTCCTGGGACGGTCCTTCAGACATGGAGTTAGTTGATAATTATAACATTACATTCCAAAGTTTAAACTCGGCTGTAATTGAAGTGTTTGGAGATGCAGGATGTAATAATACCGACACCGAATCACTAAGTATAACTATATCCTCCCCTGAAATATCAGTATCCATAAGCCCAGAGATAACTATTTGTCCAAATGAGAGTACCACTTTAAACGCCCAAGGCGTAGGAGGGTCAGGTGGTTATAACTATGAGTGGACGGGAGAAGGTGTTTATGAAAACACAATTCAGGTAAGTCCTTCGACCACTAGGTTTTATACTGTAGAAATATCCGATGAATGCTTAAACACTGCGGACAATCAGACTCAGGTTGCAGTTTTACAGTTAAGTACAAGTTTTTCTTATTCAGCACTAGATCATAATATGTTCACATTAATACCATACAACTTCCCTTCTTGTGATGATTGTACCTACTATTGGGAATTTACAGACGGTCAAGTTAGCGAAGAGCCTTCACCTACTCATACATTTTTGACTTCAAATGATTACGGTGCCACACTAAATATTACATCTCCTGAAGGATGCACGGCCCAGTATACCGAATTTGTTTATGCTCCTCTTATTTATATTCCAAATTCGTTTACTCCAAATAATGATGGGTTAAATGATGTTTTTCAAGTTTCTGTGAGAGGAATTGATCAGTTCAAAATTCAAATTTTTAATAGATGGGGTGACCTTGTTCATGAAAGCATAGACCCGGAAGAAGTATGGCAAGGTAGTGATTCTAAAGGAGATTATTATATCCCTAATGGAGTTTACTCCTATGTTGTAACGTATAAAAGCTTGGATACTCAAGCTAAAATAGAAAAAGGTACCATTACAGTAATTAGATAATTGATGAGACTATCTTTGAAATTAGATATAGCGTTGCAATGCGTTATTTATTCTTTATTAAAAATTAATAAAAGCCTCAGAATGAAACTCTTCAAGGTTCTTTTTGTTTCAATTATTTGTTCATTCACGTTGAGCGCTCAAATTACTGTAGATAATACGGTTACTCCAATAGATGCTATGCAGACACTCTTAGGTGATAATGTTACCATAAGTAATCTGAACTATGAAGGAGACCTTACTCAAATTGGTGTTTTTGATTGTGTTGATTGTGGTTTAGATTTTAATAGTGGAATTATTATTTCTACAGGAGATGTTTCTACAGCAGTGGGTCCAAATGATGCAGGTGGATCTGGAACTGATTTTATCAATGGTCCTTTATCTAATACCGACTTAGATTTTATTTCTCCAACACAAAATGATTATAACGATTTGGCGTTTTTAGAGTTTGATTTTGTGGCACTTGGTGATTCTGTCTGGTTTGAATATATCTGGGCATCAGAAGAGTATCACTTTTATACAGTGGAGAATAATCCTTTTGATGTTTTTGCATTGTTGATAAGTGGTCCAGATATAAACGGGCCATATTCAAACAATGCTGAAAATATAGCCATTGTTCCAACTACCGGAGAAGGCGTTAGTAACCTGACTATTAACAATGGTCAGCAAGATACTGGACCTTGTTATAATTGTGAGTTTTTAGTAAGTAATGGAGAAGGCCTTATAGGTGAACCTCAAACGACAGATAACACAGTAGTACAATATGATGCTTATACCACAGGACTTGTAGCATCTCAGGGTGGTCTTACATGCGGTGAGACATATCATTTAAAATTAATAATAGCAGATGTTCAAGATGGAGTTTTTGATTCGGCTATTATCTTAAAAGCAGGAAGTCTTAGCTCAAATCTGTCAGTACAAGTAGAGTTGGAAATAGAAGCTACTAATGAAGAAGGCGTAATGAATGAGGAATGTGGATTATCCCTATTGACATTCACTCGCCCTGAATCTATAGCATCAGAATTACCTTTTACAGTAAATATTGCATATTCAGGCTTAGCTGAAAACGGAGTGGATTATACATTACTTCCAGAGGTTTTGGTTTTTGATCCTGGTGTAGATATTATCTCATTTACTTTAGATGCTTTTGAAGATGGAGTAGTAGAAGGTTTAGAATCTGTTATTTTAGAAATGCAAAGTGTAGCCGTTTGCCAGGGTGAAAGTATTCCTAGCACTTTTGAGTTCGCTATCACTGAAAGTACACCGCCTATAGTGGATGGGTATGATATTGACATTTGTAATGGAGATGAAATAGAAATATCACCTATAATTACAGGAGGGTCAGGTGGGTTCTTATTCGAGTGGAACACACTGGAAACTAATTCTTCTATATTGGTTTCTCCATCCATAAATACGACATATTCAGTTACGTTAAGTGACACATGTTTGGTTAGTACAGATGCTACGGATATTATTGTCAATGTAGCTTCATTTCCAGAGTTGATTGTGAACCCTAATCCAGGCAATGTGAATATTGATTGCAATTGGTTTGGAGAAGGAGTAAGTGCTACTGCAGTTGGAGGAGATGGTACGTATTTGTATGAATGGTTAGATGAGGAAGGAAATAATCTGGGATTTGGTTCCGATATTTTTGTTTTTGATAACAGTATTCAAGAAATAATAGCACAAGTGACAGATGGATGCGGAACTATAGCCACAGGAGAGATCACTGTTACTTCGGATATTACTCCACTTGAAGTTATTGTTCCTACAGAATTAGCTATTTGTCCTGGTGATTTTACTGTTGAAGCCATTATAACGGGAGAAGACCCCATCAATATTACTTGGTTTGATGAAGTGTTTAACATAGTAGAAACTTCTGCTATTCTAGCGGAAACAACAGATGTTCCAGTTTCTTATCAGCTTCAAGTAACGGACAATTGTAATGGTTTCTTTTTTGAAAATATCAATATCACTATAAATGCTCCCGTGGAACTGGATATTAGTGCAGGAGATGATTTGAGTGGTGGATGTTTAGAAGAGATAGATTTAGTGGGAATAGTAAACTCTGGAGTAGAGCCATATACTTATTCTTGGGAAACAGTTGATCTAGTTAACCTTGGAAATACTAGTACCGTTTCTTTTGATTTAGATGGTTCACAGACAGCTGTTTTTACTGTTATGGATGCTTGTAACCAGGAAGCGGTAGATTCTGTAAACATAGAGTTGATTATTGAGCCTTTGGTGCTTAACACTCCTGATGTTTTGGATGGAGATTGTCTTACAACCTTTGAAATAGAAGCAAGCTCTAATTATAACTCAGATGTGATTTATACCTGTCTCTTATACACATCTCCGAGCCCACGA
>CAJXOV010000378.1 GCA_913057815.1 uncultured Flavobacteriales bacterium | reverse complement strand
ATTCAATTATTTAACCACTTATAATGAATACTTAGAATTGATATCTACTTACAAAAAGGAAAATTCTAAAGGAACTAAAGGAGAATCTAAGGTAGATGCAGAATTGGATGTAGAAGACTTTTTTGAATTATTGGTTCAAAAAGGAGTCGCTGATTTAGAGATTTTTTCTGAACTTCTGTTGAAAGAATTAGAGTCAGGGAAAAGTGTAGAGCTAGAAGTAAAAGGATATGCCAGTCCGCGGGCTAAATCCGATTACAACGAACATCTGTCTAGAAGAAGAATAAATAGCCTTGTCAATTATTTGAACGAATACGGAGGCGGATTATTTAGGCCATATTTAAATGGAAAAGCTTTTAATGGTGCCGATTTAACCGTGATAGAAAACCCGTTTGGGGAAGAAGCTGCAGCTGATGGAGTCAGTGATGTTTTAGAAAACGAAAAAGAATCTATTTACAGCAGAGGAGCACGGCTAGAGCGTAAAATTGAAATAAGATCAGTCACTTTTAAAGAGCAGGAATTAGCTGCCAATGAAGCTGTAATAGAGTTAGGAGATTTAGTAGAAGGAGATAAAATTTCGAGTGTTTATACTTTGACTAATAGTACTGATTCTATTATACAATTGGATAGTATAATTAGTTCGTGTGGATGTACAGTTCCGAGTTTGATTCAAGATTTCATTCCAGTAGGCGAGAGCATAGATATTTCCTTAGAATTTGACACTTCTGAAAAAAGTGGATTTCAAGAAAAAAAGGTGGTAATATATAGCGATTCTTTTTCAGAACCAAAAGTGCTAATTATTCGCTCTTTCGTTCATTAGTACCTGTTTTACTTCATTTGATTTTACTTGTTTCTAGAGGTTTTGAACTTGGGTTTTGAAGAATGTGAATTTATTATAGGGTTAGTATCAATCATTCTGTATTAACTTCGTGCTAAAGACAAAATCACTACGAAAAATGAAACTTATTCAATACACGCTTATTGCTAGCTTATTGTTATCTGTGAGCTATTGCAACGCTCAAGATGTTACTATTGGAAGTACTACCCTTACCGAAAGAGAGATAGCTGTAGATGCTGTTTACACTCCATGGGAAATTCAGTGGGGACCGGATGACCACCTATGGGTTACTGAAAGACAAGGTAGAGTAATGAGAGTTGATCCTATTACAGGATTAGCTACTGAAATATTAGATTATCAAAGTGTAGTTAATTATAATTTTGCTATCGAACCAGGAATGTTAGGAATGTGTTTTCATCCTGATTTTGAGAATACTCCTTTAGTGTATATCATGTATACAACTCCAGGTGGTGGGTATAATAACAATTTAGCCTCGTTTGAATGGGATGGAACCGAGTTGATAAACCCTACTATTATTTTGGATAACTTACATGCTGGAGGAATACATAGTGGTTCTAGAATTATAGCTACTCAAGATGGGAAATTGCTTCTTTCACTTGGTGATGGAGGTGATGGTGGTTCTAGCTCGCAAAACATGAATAGTACAGGAGGAAAGATGTTAAGGGTGAATTTAGATGGAACTATTCCAGCAGATAATCCATTTCCTGATAGTTATGTATACTCATATGGTCATAGAAATCCTCAAGGTTTAGTACAGGCACCAGATGGAAAAATATACAGTTCAGAGCATGGTCAAGAAGCTCAAGATGAATTGAATTTGATAGTTCCTACATTGAACTACGGTTGGCCTGATGTTGAGGGTTTTTGTGATGATTATCCTTCTAACATTAATGAGCCGACTAACTGTGAGGAAGAAGGGTACACTGAGCCGCTAATGGAGTGGAGACCTTGTATGGCTGTAAACGATTTGATCTATTATAATCATCCTGCTATTCCTGAATTAGAGAATACATTATTAATGTGTGTGATGAAAGGTTTCTCGAATCAAAGCGATAGAGGGTTATTCATCTTACAATTAAACGAAGACGGAACTGAAGTAACTTTTGACGAGAATAATGATATTATTATTTCTAATAGAGGTAGACTGAGAGATATATGTGTAAATCCTCATGATGGTACCATATATATAGCAGTAAATGGAAGTGGTTACTCTAATGATGGTCCTAACAGTATTTATGAATATAAAAATGAAGCTTTTGATTCTGTAGATGAGAAGGTTACTGGTGGTGGGTTAACTATTTACCCAAATCCTTCTGCTGGAGATGTGAAATTTGAAGTGGCTGAGCATCTATTAGGTGGAACTTATGAAGTGATCAGTTATGACGGGAAGAAAGTTCTAGAAGGGTCTATTTCTTCTACAAATTTTGAAATTAAAGATGGTGCGTTAAACTCAGGTAGCTACTATGTAGTAGTTAGAGGAGATTTAGGAAGCATCTCTAGAACATTTATAGTTCAATAGAATATGATTTTAAAGAATGTATTAGAAGCAAAGCCTTGGCTTTGCTTCTTTTTTTTAGTGGTTTTTTCAGGAACTGCATTAGCACAGGATCCTTTCATGCTGAAAGGAATGGTAACCAATGAAAATGGGGAAGCTTTACCTGCAGCTTTAGTTTATGATCTGTCAAATCCGGACGTAAATGCCACAGCCAACGCTGAAGGAAACTTTCGCTTGGAGACTATTTATGCCATAGATTCATTAGCTGTTAGCTTCGTAGGGCATGATTTATTAATACTTAAAGCTGATTATTCAAGCAATATGAACTTGAAATTAGCAAGTGTTCAGCTTGAAAATCCAATTGTTATATCTCCAAATCTCATTTCCCATCCTCCTCAGTATTATCCACCACTTGATGATGGCGATGTGATAATTGATTTTTTGAAGATAAATCCTATAGGTATTGCTTACATACAAGAAAGAGGATTCATGCAAAACCCTTTAGGGTCGAGTGTCTATCCTGTTTCTGAAATAGGAGTAAAAGAACTAGAAAGCACCAATAATTTTTCAGTTCAAGATGCCCTGAATCAGATTCCCGGAGTGAAAATGGACAGTCGTGGATACAATGGAAGCAGAAGGCTGAGTTTAAGAGGAACTATAGCCCGATCACCTTTTGGAGTAAGAAACGTGAGAATGAAGGTAAATGGTTTTCCTATAACTTCTTCTGATGGTTCATCAGCTCTAGAATTAATAGAACCGGCAGATATCCTTTCTATGACCATTTATAAAGGACCTTCAGGAAGTTATGAAATGACTGGAACAGGAGGAGTAATTTCTACAAAATTAAAAAGTGCGTTTAAGCCAGTAGCGGCAAGAGCAGAATTAACTTATGGAGATTTTGACTTTGTAAGAACTCATTTTAGCGTAGGTATTGCAAAGCGGAAAGTTTCTGCTAGAATTAGTGGAGTATATTCAAGTAATTCAGGATATAGAAAGCTGTCTCTTATACACATCTGACGCTGCCGAC
>CAJXOV010000377.1 GCA_913057815.1 uncultured Flavobacteriales bacterium | reverse complement strand
CTACACCTCTCTATTCGTCGGCAGCGTCAGATGTGTATAAGAGACAGCTTCTGTTTAGTGTAACTAAAAAGGCACCTACTATGAATATAGTTCCTAATATATTCTACACAGATATTGACGGTTTTGTCATCAGAGCTAGGGAGAACAATACTGAAACAGGTGAGATGTCTGACGTACTTATTTATGATCACACTCTAAACCAGGGAAGCCGAAGGGTCATTAGAGCAGAAAAAGGTGTCATGAATCAAGAAGACAAAAGTCGATACATGACTCTTACCCTATATAATGGGGTTAGCTATGATGAGCCTTATGAGAAAGGAGTAACTGATAAAAAAAAGGATTACCCTTCTATCTCTAGCAAATTCGAAGAGAACATATTAAGAATGGATATTTCTTCTCTAAGTTATAAAAAACAAGATGAAGATCTCTTTAAAAACAGAGAAGAGATGATGACCATTCCTCAACTAAATGAGGGCCTAGACTCTTTAAATTCTAGTATTCAAAAAACAGAATATGACAGAGTCCAGCAGAACCTAAGAGCTATTCGAATGACAAATGACTCAACTTTAATGCGAGTAGATTCGATAACTCCTGACTCATTGTACTTTTTCGATCAAGTGGCACACCTTCAACAATTGAGAGCAATGGATAAAGCCATTAATCTCAGCAGAAAGAATAAAGAGTACAATCAGCGCACTGTGAAACAATTAGAAGGTAAACTCCATAGAATTAACATTCATAATTTAAATTGGCATAAAAAATTCTTTTTAGGTTTTTCATGTATTATTCTGTTCTTCGTAGGAGCACCACTTGGAGCTATTACTAGAAAAGGAGGCTATGGTTTCCCCACAGTTATTGCTTTGGGCTTTTTTGTCCTCTTTTTCATTCTTTCCACTATCGGTGAAAAAATGGTAAAATCTGGAAGTTTAGAACCTTGGCAAGGAGTATGGCTAAGTTCTTTTGTTTTAATTCCACTAGCAGTATTTTTGACTTATAAGGCAGCCAAAGATTCTAGCATCACAGATTCTGATTTTTACAAAAAGATTTGGTCACGTTTTACAGCCATATTTGTCAGGAAAAAAACTATTAAATCATGAAAATTCTACAGCTTTGCAATAAACCTCCGCGCCCTAACATAGATGGTGGATGCTTAGCTATGGACGCACTTACTAAAGGTTTTCTAGATAGTGGACATGAAGTGAAAATACTAAGTATTCATACGCCTAAACATCCATTTCTTAAGCATAAAATCGATTCTGACTATTTAGAAACTACTAAATTCGAAAGCATATTCGTTGACACTAGAGTGAATATCGTAGATGCCTTTTCTAATTTACTTACTCAGGACAGTTATAATCTTAGCAGATTCTTCTCTCCTGATTTTGACATAAGGCTTAAGAAATTATTACAAAGGGAAAAATTTGACATCATCCAATTTGAGAGTCTATTCATGACCCCCTATTTACCTACAGCCAAGAGACATAGCAAGGGTAAATGTGTTTTAAGAAGTCATAATTTAGAATACTTAATTTGGAAAAGACTAGCTGAAGGCACTAAAAATGTCGCTAAAAAATTCTACCTAAATCACCTAGCTAAGAAACTAGAAGTATTTGAGTTAGACGTAATAAATCAGGTACATGGTATAGTTACTATTTCTGAGGACGATTATAAAAAATATGAACTTCTTAAAGCGGGTAAAAATCAATTGATAAATATTCCTTTCGGCATCAATGTCGAGGAATATTCAATTAAAGAACCCCCTGAAGAATTATCTCTTTTTCACTTAGGATCACTTGAATGGCCTCCAAACCTAGAAGGTGTCACATGGTTTTTAGAGGAAATTTGGCCAGCTATTAGAAATGAATTTCCAAATTTAAAATTCTATTTAGCTGGAAGAAAAATACCTGCAGAGTTCAATTCAAATAATTACCCAGGAATCACGGTACTTGGTGAAGTACCTGATGCTAAAGAGTTTATTAGTAGTAAGTCGATTATGCTAGTTCCTATTTTATCTGCTGGAGGAATGAGAGTGAAAGTTATAGAAGGGCTAGCATTAGGTAAAATTGTTCTTAGTACTTCGCTTGGAGCTGAAGGAATTGACTTTAAAAAGAATGAGGACATTTTAATAGCTGATACTAAACAAGAATTTCTAGAGCACCTTAAAAGAATTCACCAAACCCCTTCAATGATAAATGAACAAACGGCAGTTTCCAGAGATTTTGTTTGCCGAAATTTTGACAACAAAAAATTAAGTGTCAAACTAAGTGAGTTCTATTCAAAATTACTAGAGGAGTAAATGAAGATTTTAGTTATACTTAGTAGGTTCCCTTTCCCGTTGGAAAAAGGTGATAAACTCAGGGCATACCATCAATTAGTTCATTTAAGTAAAGAGAATGAAATAATACTATGTTGCCTAACTGATAAGCATCCTACAGAAGAAGAAAAGAAAAAAATAGAACCTCTATGTGCCGAGCTTCATATCTTCAAACTCAATAAAATCAAACAGATTTTTAGATTAGGTTATTCAGTCTTTTCAAGCAAACCTTTTCAAGTGCACTATTTCTTTCAGAAAGCTGTAGCTAAAAAAATAGAATCAGTAATCAGAAATTCAACACCAGATCACATATATGCACAACTGGTTAGAACTACTGAATATGTAAAAAACTTCCATGAAATGCCTAAAACATTAGACTACATGGATGCCTTAAATAAGAATTATTCACGAAGAGTCAGCGGATCAAAAGGACTTAAAAAAATACTAGTCAAAGAAGAAGCTAAAAGATTAGTGGCATATGAAAATCTAATCTTCGATTACTTTGAAAATCATACAATAATCTCAGACCAAGATAAAAATCTCATTTATCATGAAAAGAGAGAGAATATTTCTATAGTGCCAAACGGAGTTGATTTCGATTACTTTTCTTCTTCAAACTCTGAAGATAAAAAAACCGATCTCGTATTTACTGGAAATATGGGTTACCTACCTAATGAAGATGCTGCGCTTTATTTGATAAAAACGATAATGCCTAAACTTTGGAAACTAGACGACTCTATTACGGTATCTATAGCTGGAGCTAACCCTTCTCAAGAGCTCTTATCATTAGCTAATGAAAAAGTTAAAGTTACCGGCTGGGTAGATGACATCAGAGATGAGTTTAAATCTTCAAGAATCTTCATAGCACCTATGCGCCAAGGAACGGGATTACAAAACAAGCTGCTCGAAGCCATGAGCCTAGAACTTCCGTGTATTACCACTCCATTAGCTAACAATGCCTTACACGCTACACCTAACGAACATTTGTACGTATATAAAAATGACGAGCACTTAGTAACACTGTCTCTTATACACATCTCCGAGCCCACGAGACCTCTCTACATCTC
>CAJXOV010000376.1 GCA_913057815.1 uncultured Flavobacteriales bacterium | reverse complement strand
GTTAGGAAGTGGTGAATATATAGCCTTAGTTCCTGCTGTCAGAAGAATATATGGGTTCTTTCTAGTTAATCTTGAAGACGATACTTTTATTGGTCTTCATCCTGGTGTATTTAGAAAGCCTCCAAGTGACCAGAATACTATGCTGCATCCCAAAACTATAAATCACATCCAAAAAGAATTTAAGTTTAATCCTATTAAAAGGAAGCGAGCTAAACTAGGTCTTTACGCTGGCGCAATTATAGCAATAGGCTTCATGATTCCCTAAAATTACAAATAGATTTCAAACTGAAATTTTATAGTAATTACTAAGTGCTCTAATATAAAGCCAAGCCCCCAAAGCGAAGAGTACCATATTCGGTATCCAAAGCGCTCCAGAAATTGGTGTTCCATTAAATAGAAGTATACTAGCCATGGCCTACAGAGACCAACTCACCAATATGATACAGCCTTTTTGGGCACTTCCACTGCTTGGCATTACTGGGTTAAAGGCTAAGGAAATATTGCCATTTACATTGGTGTTGATGTTGGTAGGAGCTTTGATTTTTATGGTGGGGTTGGTGGTTTTTTAAAGGCAAGTTTATCTGCGTCCAATCAATCAATTTTCGGTCATACCTTTACATGCTTACATTCCATCTCATGAGATATTTATTCTTTACCACGATTTTCTTTTTATTCCTAGTTAATCTAACAGCCCAAACCCCATCCTTTTCCATTTCAGAGCTGCCTGCTATGCCAGAGTCAGTAGCTAATAACGCGGTAGTTTCAGCCATGTGCGGAGATACATTATGTGTTTACAGCTTCTGCGGAATTGATGAGACCAAAACTCCAGCAGGAATTCACCTAAAAGCTTGGAGGTATAATACGATTACTCAAATCTGGACTCAATTAGCCGATGTGCCAGATGATACCGGAAATGGAAAAATAGCGGCTGGAGCCAGCGTGGTTAATAACAAGATCTATGTAATTGGAGGATACTATGTTGAAGATAATTTTAATGAAGAAAGTTCAGATGATGTTCATGTGTTTAATCCTGAAACCAATGAATGGGAAGAAGATGGAGCACTAATTCCAGTTCCTATAGATGATCATGTGCAGGCAGTTTGGGATAATTCACTCATATATATAGTTACAGGGTGGAGTGATACTGGAAACGTACCTGATGTGCAGATTTATAATCCTTCATCAGATGAATGGTTAGAGGGAACACCTACCCCGAATACATCAGATTATAAAGTATTCGGAGGTTCTGGTGATATTATTGGAAATAGAATCATATATCATGGAGGAGTTAGAGGTGGTTTTGGTTTTTTTCCGACAGCTGAGGTAAGAGTGGGAAATATTAATCCACTAAGTCCTAATTTAATTGATTGGGAACTCATGGGAGAATCAGAGCAAGGAAATACATACAGAGCTGCGGCCATAACTATTCCATCTGCTAATGCCGTGTTTTGGATTGGCGGTTCATCCTTAGGCTATAATTTTGATGGTATAGATTATAATGGCACTGGAGGAGTGGAGCCTACAGATAAAATCACTGGCTTTATCGGCTTTACTTCTGCCGTTACATTCCAGGCACAAGTAATCCATGAAGATTTCAATGTTCTTCCTATGGACTTAAGGGGAATTGCCAGGGTGACAACTTTTGAAGAAGAAGCACAGACAGGGATCCATCAGTCCATTATTTGCGGAGGCATAGATGCCGGGCAGGAGGTCAGCGATCAAGTTTTCTTAATCAATAGTGAGAATATTATATCTGTAAAAGAAGAAAATTCTGATAATGCGTTGCAATGGTCAATAAACTCGAATGACCTGACAGTTAACACTCCGGAAGCACCATCAGAGATGAAAATTTATTCTGTTGATGGAAAACTCATTTTGCAAAGCCAACATAGCCAAACAATAAGTTTATCTGCGTTATCAAAAGGAATTTATATTCTGAGTGTGGTTTTAAATAACAGTAATTCTGTTTCGATGAAGTTTACCATTGAATAATGGAGTTTACCGAATTCTCAGAGAAATTTACCGAATTCTAAATAAGGTTTACCACATGCTATAAAAGCCCATTTAACGTGACTTAAAGATTGATTTTAGAGGAATATTAACCTCGATTATTTAATTAAATCTTTAAATCATGAACAAATTCAAAATTTTATGGAAAGCGGTTCTCTCCGTTTTTTTCGTCTGTTGTATGCAGACCTACTCCGGAGCACAAGATCTGTGTGACCTCCCAACTAGTTTAGAAGTAGTGCCAGTCCTGATCAGTTCAGGTCCTGGTTTTTGTGAGTATGAATTGACACTGGATTCAGATATTCCTTTAATAGAAGGAGTACACTGTACAGAGTGGATCCATCTTACTGCTCCTGATGATCCACTTTCCGTTCAGGAAGGAGGATTTAGCTATTCATTTATACTTGATTGTGAGCTCGCTCCTGAAACATATTGCGTTAGGTTAAGATGTTGTGAGGAACCAGTTAACGTAGTCAATGCCTGCACAACTATAGAAGCAGATTGTTGTAGCGCACCATGTGATGCTACGGATTTGACGATTATAAATGTCTCTACTCCTAATGTCCCTTGTGAACTTAGGGTTGAAATCGGAGGCGGAGGCGGAGGCACTGGCGGCTTATGCAATGAGTGGATTGTAGATGGAGTCGTTTATGCCTCTGGAGCTGATGTAAATTCGATAGTGATTGAAGGATGTGAAAATAACGGACCGCATGAAGTATGTGTGAATGTTACATGTTGTGAGACTGGTGAAATTCTCTTGGAATTTTGTGAAACTTATAATCTAGATTGCCCATGTCCATGTGACCTACCGACTATAGTAGATATAGCACAAACATCGACAGATGGATGTAACTATAGATTTGATATTGATCCAGCGCTTTTAGATTCTACAACAGGACTATGTGCAGGATGGAGTATAGATGGAGCACTTTTTGTTTCATCAGCTACAGGATCTTCTCTAGATTTGACTTTTGATTGTGAAGATAATGGGGGACACTTCTTATGTGTTCGAGTTTTTTGTTGTGACGATCCTACAGTTTTTGTAGAACACTGTATTGACTTTTTTGTAGACTGTCCATGTCCATGTGACCTACCGACAGTAGTAGATATAGCACAAACATCGACAGATGGATGTAACTATAGATTTGATATTGATCCAGCGCTTTTAGATTCTACAACAGGACTATGTGCAGGATGGAGTTTAGATGGTGGACCATTTGTTTCATCTGTTACAGGATCAAGTTTTGATTTAAACTTTGATTGTGAAGATAATGGAGGACACTTTTTATGTGTTCGAGTTTTTTGTTGTGACGATCCTACAGTTTTTGTAGAGCACTGTATTGACTTTTTTGTAGACTGTCCATGTCCATGTGA
>CAJXOV010000375.1 GCA_913057815.1 uncultured Flavobacteriales bacterium | reverse complement strand
GTAGAGAGGTCTCGTGGGCTCGGAGATGTGTATAAGAGACAGTGTTCAGACACTCCGACTTAACTGCCAGCCCATTCCGGTTATTTGGCTGGCTTGGTGTAGACATGTTTTTTGTGCTCAGCGGGTTTTTAATTTCAAATCTATTATTTAAGGAATACTTAAAGAAAGACTCTGTAAACGTTAAGAGGTTTCTCATCAGAAGAGCATTTAAGATTTTTCCTCCCTTTTATTTCTTTTTAATAGCTACTCTGGGGTTTAACTATTTGTACTATGGTTTTCCGTATTACAATGAAACCACAGATTATAAAAGTCTCTTATCGGAGATGTTTTATATGCAGAGTTATTTCCCTAGAATTTGGCAACACACATGGTCATTAGCTGTGGAAGAGCATTTCTATCTTCTGTTTTCATTAGTAGTTCTTCTAATAACTCGAAAAAGACTAATAGACAAAAAGGGTTTGATGATTACTGGACTCGTACTTTTAGTAGTTTCAGCTTTTTTACTTCGTTTTATCGATAGTTATCCGCATAGAGAAGAAGGTTTTCATTCGTTTATGGGTAGTCACCTTAGAGCTGACGGCATAATTATGGGGGTTCTTCTCTCCTATTTGTACAACTTCACTTCTGTAATTAAAAAAGCACTGAAGTATAAATGGGTTTTATTGATTTTGGCTGTTCCTTTGATCTACCCTGGGTTTATTCATAGGCCTGGCAGTTACTTTATGAATACTGTAGGATTGAGCTCTGTAAATTTAGGATTTGTGTTATTAGTTACTTGCTCCTTAGATCTAGGTAAAATATTGCAATGGAAATATTTAAGATGGTTAAAGTTTCCAGGAGCTGTATTGGCTTTTATAGGAGTTAACTCCTACTCCATTTATCTCTGGCATTTAAATACTCGGAAATTTGTGAACGCATATTTTCAGCTTGACAAAGAATGGATTTTTGTTTTTTACGTCCTTCTATCTATAGTTGTAGGTGTTGTTATGTCTTATCTAATCGAAAAGACTTCATTGAAATTGAGAGATAGATATTTTACTAGGAAAGCAGGAAAGGAATTATTTCCTTCTTCTTAATTTTCACAAGAATATAAATCTGTGCACTTCAATTACTCTTGTGAGTTTTAAAATTTAACTAACATGAATTCATTTACACTTCGAACCAGAGATTTCAATGAACACCTTAAACTGATTCAACACCTCACAGAAAACAACATTCCGCATTCAGTCATAATAGAAAACGACAGTTCGTTCTCAGGTGTTGTTTCTCAAACTTACAGCCAAGTGACAATAAATGCCGAATACAAGGATATTTTAAGTGAGTTTGTAACAGATCTACCGGTAAGAGAAGAAGTCATAAGTAACGGTTCTAAGTCCGTTAAAATAAAAAAGTCAGGCTTTAAACGAAACATATTTTTAGGTTTTCTACTTTTATATGGAGTCATTATCAGCTTCATGTGTTACAAATACTGGAAAATATCTAGTTCAGGAGTTGGAATGATAAACTACACTCTGTTTTGGAATGAAGAAGGAAACATCTTATACATGACTGACAAAGAAAACGGCAATCGAATTTCAAAGTCTACTGATCTAAATTGGGATGGGAATTTCGAGAAAATTGAATATTTCACTCTTGGTAAATTTGCTTCACAAGTTTTCATTGATAAAAACGAAGATGGTTTTGCTGAAGTCGTCTACTATTACGATTCAAAGAGGGAATTAATTGGTTATGCAAAAGATTATGATCTTGATAAACATCTTGAATATCAAGAAATGACTTTAAGTAATGGCAGTACTATAAAACTTCAAGATCTTAAATTAGAAGGAGATTTTCAAATTGTCAACGAAAGAATAATTGAATAACAATTAGCAAGCTTTCAAAAGACAACTGGATAAATAGTTTGGCTCCCTTTCATATTTCCTCAAAGAACACATTGACAAACCCAGTCAATAAGTCATGAAAACCCCATAAACACTGACGTTTTTTCCGATTTACTAGAGTGGTCTATCAATTGACTACTTGTTTTTGAATTAAAATAAATACAATCAATGGATTTAAATAAGTTGACAATAAAAACTCAGGAGGTCGTTCAAAGAGCGCAGCAAATCACGCTTGAGAATGATCAACAGATTGTGGATACAGCGCATCTTTTCAAAGCATTGCTAGAGACAGATGAGAGCGTAACCCCTTTTATCCTAAGCAAGTTTGGTGTGAACGCGCAGCGTTTGGAGCAAACCGTAGAATCTATCATAAAATCAAGAGGAACTATTACGGGTGGTACCTTGTCCTTAAGTAGAGAAAGTAATACAGCGTTGCAACGCGCCTTTACTTTAGCCAATAAAGCTGGAGATGACTATGTGAGCATAGAGCATTTATTTCAAGCTCTGTTAGAAGGAAAAGATGATGTAAGCCGTATGTTAAAAGACAACGGAATAGATAAAAAAGGCCTTCAATCGGTGATCGATGAGCTAAGAAACGGTGAAAAAGTTACTTCCAATTCGCATGAGGCAACCTATGATGCTTTGAACAAGTATGCTCGAAATTTAATTAAAGAGGCTCAGGATGGAAAGCTAGATCCAGTTATAGGCAGAGATGAAGAGATTAGACGAACACTTCAAATACTTACCCGAAGAACTAAAAACAACCCTATACTGATCGGTGAACCTGGAGTCGGTAAAACGGCTATAGCGGAAGGAATAGCGCATAGAATTGTAAATGGTGATGTGCCAGACAACTTGAAAGATAAAGTTTTCTTTTCATTGGATATGGGCGCTCTAATAGCTGGTGCTAAATTCAAAGGTGAATTTGAAGAACGACTAAAATCCGTAGTTAAAGAAGTACAAAAATCAGATGGAAACATCGTTCTGTTTATAGATGAGATTCACACGTTAGTGGGTGCAGGAAAGGGAGAAGGCGCTATGGACGCAGCCAACATCCTAAAACCAGCCTTAGCTAGAGGAGAATTAAGGGCTGTAGGCGCTACTACTTTGGATGAATACCAGAAGTATTTTGAAAAAGACAAAGCTTTAGAGCGAAGATTTCAAAAGGTAATGGTGAATGAGCCAGATACTGAAAGTGCTATTTCTATTCTTAGAGGAATTAAAGAAAAGTATGAAAGCCATCATAAAGTACAAATTAAAGATGATGCTATCATAGCAGCTGTAGAACTTAGCCAACGGTATATTACTGACCGTTTTCTTCCAGACAAAGCCATTGATTTAATAGATGAAGCAGCCTCTAAACTGAGAATGGAAATGAATTCAAAACCTCAGGAATTGGATGAATTGGACAGAAAAATTATGCAGTTAGAAATCGAACGTGAAGCTATCAAACGTCTGTCTCTTATACACATCTCCGAGCCCACGAGACCTCTCTACATCTCG
>CAJXOV010000374.1 GCA_913057815.1 uncultured Flavobacteriales bacterium | reverse complement strand
AGGTAACATAGGTTCTGGTAAAACAAGCTTAGCTAAAATGATTGGTGAAGATATGAAGGCAGCTTTGATTCTGGAAGAATTTGCCGACAATCCTTTTCTACCTAAATTCTATAAAAATCCAGATAAGTATGCTTTTCCTTTGGAGCTATCTTTTTTAGCTGAAAGATATCATCAGCTCAAAGATCGATTATCCAAAAGGAGTCTTTTTAGTGAACTCGTAGTAGGCGATTATTACATAGCTAAATCTCTGATCTTTTCCAGAACCAATCTTAGCAAAGATGAATACCGCCTTTTTCAGAAGATGTTTGAAATTATGGATGCCAATCTACCAAGACCAGATCTGCTAGTCTATTTATATAAAGACATTGATCTTCTTCAGCAAAACATAAAAAAACGCGGAAGACATTACGAGCAGAAAATTCCTGATGAATACTTGAAAAAAGTACAAGAGAACTATTTAAATTACATTCGGCAGAATGCTAAAATGCCTGTTCTAATTATAGACACCAATAAGCTTGATTTTGTAGAAAATCCTCAGGATTATGAAAAGCTTCATTATCTGCTAAGCCAAAAATATGCTCCAGGGATGAATCATGTAAAAGCGTAGTTAGTCGAGAGACGATCTGTTTTTTTCATGAATCCAATGAACCTTTTGATTACTTGCCTGTACCGAAGGTAAAATCAATCCATGAAAACTTTTTTTTTCTTCCTACTAGGTATACTTATCTATAACCAAACTGAAGCTACCGATTTATATGACCAACTGTGCGAGTTCAATCCAAACTGGGAACAATATGAATCTCTCTTAGAAAATGCTCCAGCCACAGAAATAAAATCAGAAGCTCATTATGTTCAAATTCATTTGAGTCAAGTACTGCCTATTTTAGAAACTCAGTCTGCCGCCTGTCCAAACTATTTACTGGAGACAAGAAAGGAAAATATAACAGTTCTGAACAATTATAAAAACAGAGGTCTTTTCCCCATTAATTATAATAGAGATGAACGGATCCCTGTGTTTGTTGACGAACACAAAACACACTGCGCAGTAGGCTACCTAATGCACTATTCCGGGTATGGAAATTTGGCTTTGACCATTTCCAAGAATAATAACTATGCTTGGGTAAAAGAATTGAACTTGCCTGAAGTAAAAGCATGGCAGGAACTTTCTGGATTTACTCTGGAAGAGTTAAAACTAATCCAAGGTGCTTATGACAGTTATATATTTGATGCACTTTATCTGCCTAATAAGCATGAGGTTCCTCAGAAGCCAGAAGTGCTCACCATGCTTTTTGACAATGGAAAAGATATTTGGCTCAGTGGAGAAGGAGATAAAAAGGTCCTACATGGTGCATGGGTTCAAAACTATGCTCCCGGAATTTCTTGGATAAAAGGGTTTTACAACAAAGGTAAACGCACTGGAAGATGGGAGGAGTATTATCCTGGCACAGACATATTGCAACGTACAGAACATTGGAGAAATGATGAGCTCAATGGTGTAAGAACTAGGTACGACCGGGACGGAAAAATCGTAGAAGAACTTCTATTCGCTAATGGCGAAGTTAAAACGAAGACGAACTTCGACTTTCAGGGAGATTTAAAGTGGATTAGAACTCCTCTAGATTCTGTCTACATGAATACTAAGGTTTACACGATAGAAGGAGGATTATTAGCTGAGGGAAAAGAATCTGTTTACAATCCTGGAAACCTAGAGTGGTTTCAAAACATCGAGCTTACTGCTCTAAATATGGCCTCGATAACAGCTAGAGATGATTCTCCGCACACAGCTAGATCTATTAGAAGACCTAGGATTTTCGGCAACACTAATAATGCCCCAGAGACAACTAACTTCTTTAACACAAAACCTTTAGTTCAATACCACAAGGAAGGCGAATGGACATATTACTCAGAAAGTGATTACAATACTATTCTAGTCAAATCAATGTGGGGATTATTAGAGGCCAATTACAAGCATCTAGCTGGAGAGATGAATTTGGACCTTTTAGAAGACGCTGAAATTAGCTCTGGATACGATTTCATTAAAGCTACTTATGAGAAAAATGACATTCAAGAATTCAAAGGATATACTGATGACCAAGTAGAACATTACGCATTAGAGTATTATGAAGAACCGGCATATTACATCGGAGAGGTTCATAGTTTAGAATTATTTGGTGCTAATCCTAACCAAGAGTCAACATACCGTTCTCCATTTAGAGTTAAAACTGCGGGTAAAATTAATTCGGAAGGTCAGCGCATAGGAAAGTGGTATGTATATCTCCAAAATGGAGTGCTATCAAAAATTGAAGAGTTTATTCTGCCAGAGAAGATCCAGATTCCAACGGGGAACGAAGTTACTGAGAATAATAGAATGAAATAGTAACCGAAAATTTGCCAAATAAAAAAAGCCCAACTGAAAATCAGTTGGGCTTTTTAATATGTTTAAGTTGAAGTCCTCTTAGTTAAGAACCTCAGCCATTTTCTTTCCTATTTCAGCTGGAGAATCTACTACGTGAACTCCGCATTCTCTAAGAATAGCTTTCTTAGCTTCTGCAGACTCATCTTCACCAGAAACAATAGCTCCTGCATGTCCCATTGTTCTTCCAACTGGTGCAGTAACTCCTGCTATAAACCCTACTACCGGCTTAGTTCCATGTTCTTTAATCCAACGAGCAGCTTTAGGTTCTAAATCTCCACCTATCTCTCCTATCATTACTATTCCTTTAGTCTCAGGATCGTTCATTAATAACTGAACTGCTTCCAAGGTAGTAGTTCCGATAATTGGATCTCCACCTATTCCGATAGCAGTAGTGATTCCCATTCCCGCTTTTACTATTTGATCAGCCGCTTCATAAGTCAATGTTCCTGATTTAGAAACTACACCTACTGAACCTTCTCCAAAAATAAATCCTGGCATTATACCAACCTTAGCTTCTCCTGCAGTAATTACTCCTGGGCAGTTAGGTCCTATAAGCGTACAATCTTTATCAGAAAGGTATTCTTTTACGTTTACCATATCAGCTACAGGAATCCCTTCAGTGATACAGATAATAACTTTGATACCTGCTTCAGCAGCTTCCATTATAGCATCAGCTGCGAAAGCTGGGGGTACAAAAAGAATAGAAACGTCAGCTCCTGTTTTAGAAACAGCATCAGTTACAGTATTAAAAACTGGCTTATCTAAGTGAGTTTGGCCACCTTTTCCAGGAGTTACACCACCTACCACATTGGTTCCGTATTCAATCATTTGACCAGCGTGGAAAGTCCCTTCTCCACCAGTAAAACCCTGTACGATAATCTTCGAATCTTTATTTACTAATACGCTCATGCTGCTTGTCTAAAATTTTTGGGCGAAAATAGAAGATAACCTGCGTGTGTGCAATTCTAAAAAGATAAATTTGTACACGTGATTTCA
>CAJXOV010000373.1 GCA_913057815.1 uncultured Flavobacteriales bacterium | reverse complement strand
CTATAAGACCCATCCGATTCTAATTTAGGGGCTAGTCCTAATAATTTTTTCAGCATTACTTTTTTATTTATCAATTGACTACAAAAGTAAAATGTGGAATTCGCAGAAAAATTACCCTATGGTAAGAAAGCTATTTTTTTACTTTTTCGGCTCTTATCCTACTCAAACTCTGCTGAGTGATTCCTAAGTATGATGCTATATGATAGTTGGGAGTAAATTGTTCTATATCTGGGTATTGCCCTAAAAACAACTCATATCTTTCGGCAGCTGTTAACTGCAGTTGGTTTAGTATTCTTTTATGAAGACTAACCACATGACGTTCTAGATTTTTGCGTTGCAACGCCTCAAACTCAGAATAATCAGTATAAATCTCATTCAAAAGTTTAGCATTAAACTCTATGATGTTACAATCTGTAATACACTCTACGGTCAGTGTGGCTGGCTCCTCATTATAAATGGCTATAAAATCACTAATCCACCAGTCTTTAATGGCAAATTGAAGCGTGTGCTCTTTTCCATTTTTATCTAAACAATAGGACCGTAAACAACCATTATTTACGAAGTAAGTGTGCTTTACCGTTTGGCCTTGCCTGATTAAAACATCTCCTTTAGACACTTTTTTCTGCGTAGCAATGGACTTAACATACTCCTCAGCCTCAGGACTAAGGTCAATACTTGCTTTTATTTTCTCTAATAGTTCTTTCACTCCTCTTTTACGCAAATGATTTCTGCTATGCGAATATAACTTGCTAAGCTCAATAAAAAAGCCTGCTACATCAGTAACAGGCTTAAATAAATTTAGGGCAATAGCTTTATTCTATGCTATAGGGTAAAAGAATTTTTCATTCACAATTTTTCCGTTTTCTACCTGAAATACGGCCACTTCTTCATCTTTTTTTCTTGGCATTCCCTTCATAGTAATATCCATTTTCATAGTAGCAGTGAAATGATTTCCGGCTACTATTGGTCCTTCTATTTCCATTCCGTGAAACTCTTCTACCATTTCATCCCATCGTTGGCTTTTTACTCTGATAGCTTCTATTCCTTCTGTCTTGTATGGAAATCCTTGAGCTCCTTCCATTTCTAAACTCACACAATTCTCTCCATAAAGCTCGGCATAAGCCTTTTCGAATTGTCCGCTTTGGCAATATTCTGCCCACTTGTTAGCTACTTCTTTAACATCCATTTTATTTTGTTTTTCTGATTATGCGACAAATTTAATGTGCTGATGTGTCAAATATTGTCAGGGGTCTATTTTCTAATTCTGCACAACGGATAAAATACTTGGTCATATCAAAGTTTCTATCCTCAAAATTCTCACGAAGAATTTGGAAATGCTGAATTCTGTCCAGTCTAAAGGATCTGTAATCTTTCCTTAATCTACACCACGCTATCACTATCCACTTCTCATCCATACTGTAAATAGAGAGCGGTTCTATTTGTCTTTCTGTAGGCTTGGCTTCTTTATCTGCGTATGATATCTGAACCAGTTGGAAATTAATAATGGCTACTTGAATAGCCGATAATGAATTGGATTTTTGCTCAGGAGTAACATATTTGAAAATATGAATTTTGCTATTCAGTGTTTCACTCTTGGTTTGAAGCGAACTTCTGAACACAGATTTAATTTTGGTTAGCGTACTTTCGAAATCAGCTATGAGAGAATCATCGTTGGTCTTAGAAACTAAATTCTCTGCCATCACTAGTGAGTTGACCTCCTTTTCATCAAACATGATAGGCGCTACAGTGTAGCCATCCATGATAGAATACCCTCTACCTTCAATAGTTATTACAGGCACTCCAGACTCTTCTATCTTTCTTATATCTCTGTAAATAGTTCTCACACTAACCTCAAACTTCTCAGCCAGTTCTGTTCCTGTAATGATACGCTTGGATTTTAGAATAGTAAGAATAGACAACAATCTAGAAAGATGATTCATGCTCTTTTTCTTTCAAATTTAAGGATGATCATTGACACAATGTGTCAGGGGTGGTTTACAAAGAACTAAAAAGGAATAATCCACATAACTGTAAGCGGTTACTCTTTGATAAACTGCAGATTGTAATTATCAAGATTTATGCTGTAGGTCCCGGAAGCCAATTTATTTGTATCGAATTGAAATTCCATCGTTTCTACTTTCATTACTAGAACCTCTTGTCCCATTCCATTACATACTCTTAAAAACCCTGGCGTGTTTACATTCCTTTTAATCGTAAGAATTTCACTTGTAGGGTTTGGTGAAATGGTGAAAGAAGGAAGGTTATGTATATCAGATACTCCAGCTCCTGTAGGACAATAATTTCCATCTGGAGCTTCCGTTGGAAGCTTGTAAGCAACATCAGTAATGAGGTTGTACATTAAAACATCTGTACTTTCAAATAAGCTTGGAGAGCATGGCTCCCACTCATTCGAAATTCCGTTACAAGTAGAAGTATCATCTAAAATCCCCATCAAAGAGACTATACTCCAGTACATATATTCAATAGCCATGCATTCATAATCACAAGTTTCGTCATCGTAATGATACCACGCTACCTCAGGGTAAACAGCAGGCACAGTTAAAAACTGCCCACCTCTAGCAGCGTCCATAGCTGCTGACATTTCAGATGAATTAGGAGACAAATCGAAAGCAGAAGGGTATACATTAACGTGACCAACGGCATTAATTGTATGAAGTATCTCTTCCACGGTAGCATCATCTCCCCAATGCCCTGGTTGACTAGGGTCAATTTCGCTCTGCCATAAAACTGCTGCTACACCATTCCCATCGTAATTATCCATAAAACTAATCATGGCTGCATTCTCATCTGATTCAAATATGGGCATTATTGCCTCATTACTTAATAATTCAGTGTGCAATGCAAGGTCATCTATGACCCCATCCTCATTGTTATCTAATAACTCGGCCCATATTGCCGCAGCATGAAGTACTTTGTCATCCGACACTGTCGACTCAGCGTATATACCACAACCATAGACATCGACATATTTAGAAAACACCTCTAAAGAAGGGTCAGAAGAATTTGGGTTCTCTTCAATCGTGAAACACACATTGTTTTGAGAAATCAAATTTGTTGCGATTAAAACGGCTAGTAATAATGTGTGAAGTTTCATAAATTTTGATTTAATTAAATACCTTACAATTGGTTTAATGAGCACTCCAAATGTTCATAAAACTGTCCTTAATTTATACTAATTATTGAGTTGTGTAATCTAATAAATTATACTGAATTTATTAGCTAAGAGCTTAAGAGGATTTTCAAAAGATAAAGGGAAACCATTTTTTAAAAGAACATTTCCCATGGCTCACATTGTATTATCTTAGCAGATGTAAATGGATAACAACCAAGAAATAACACAACTAAACTGTCTCAATTGTGGAACTACCGCCTGTCTCTTATACACATCTGACGCTG
>CAJXOV010000372.1 GCA_913057815.1 uncultured Flavobacteriales bacterium | reverse complement strand
GCTCGGAGATGTGTATAAGAGACAGGTTCAAAAAACATCCTTAGATTAAAACTATCCTCTAAAAATTAATGCCAATTGAGTTTCGCAATCCAGAAAACATACATAAAAAATCACTAGCATTTTTAATCTTACATGAATGGAAAAGATTTAAACAAACTTCAGCGATTCATCATAATTAGGCTCAATAGTTATATCAGAAACCAACTCAGAATACACTACATTTTGTCCTTCATCTAAAACGATTACTGCTCTGGCATACAACCCATTTAGCACACCATCAGTCATTAATAGACCATGATTTTCTAAACATCTATGTTTGAAATCCGAGGTAGTAATCGCATTCTCTACTCCTTCCGCTGCACAAAATCTGCTCAAAGCAAATGGTAAATCCAATGAAGCAAATAATAGTACTACGTCCTGTCTATCTTTTAATTTAGAAGAGAATGTTTTTAGCTGCATGGCGCACACCCCCGTATCCACGCTAGGAAAAATATTAAAAACTACTTTTTTCCCTTTTAAGTCTTCATCAGTTAAGGCAGATAAATCAGTTTTGGTAAGGTTTAATCCAGAAATCTTGTCTCCTACTGCCGGAAAATTCCCTTTGGTATTTACTGCTTCTCCTTTAAATGCTGTAGTGCTCATGGTATTTTTATTTTAAGTGAGTTATTCTTTATAGCGGTGCAATAACGAGATAATTTTTCTGAATTAAAACATGAAAGATCCAATTCCTTTTTTGGTTCATTTATCCATGAATAAGCGAATAGTCTCAAAGCATAGAATCACAATTAACAGCAAAACCAAAGAGAAACTCTATCAGTCTTAATTATTCAAACGATTCAGAATCTAAACATTGCCAGCTGTTTCTTTGTGAATACCTAGCATTAATCGTACTTTTGTGACAAAGCCAGGTATCGTGAAAAAGAAAATCAACATAGCTATAGATGGATATTCATCATGCGGGAAAAGCACTTTAGCTAAAGCAGTAGCCAAAGAATTCAACTATATCTACATCGATACTGGTGCTATGTACAGAGCCATGACCCTTCATGCCTTAAAAAGAGGATATATAACTCCGGAAGGACTAAATGAAGAAGCTCTAATTAAAGACTTAGATAACGCATACATTACATTCCAATACAATCCAGTCACTTACTTATCGGAAACTTGCCTGAACGGAGAAGTAGTTGAGAAAGAAATTCGTCAAATGGATGTCTCTAAACATGTAAGTCCAGTTAGTGCTATCAAAGAGGTTAGATTAAAACTGGTGAAACTTCAAAAGAGACTTTCTGAAAACAAAGGTGTAGTTATGGACGGTAGAGATATCGGTACTGTGGTAATGCCAGATGCTGATCTAAAAATTTTCATGGTAGCTACACCTGAAGTTAGAATCCAAAGAAGATATGATGAACTTATATCTAAAGGTGTGGCAGTTTCTAAAGATGAAATCAAGCAGAATATCACTGAAAGAGATCATATAGACTCTAACAGAGTGAACGATCCTCTTCGTCAATCGCCTGATGCTCTCGTGTTGGACAACTCTGACCTTTCTTTAGATGAACAATTCGAATTCATTATCAAAAAGGCACAAGAGTTAATAGGTAACGGTGAAGAAATTAGCCAGTTACAGTAGACTACATCTATATCGTCTAAACCCTTACTCTTCTCTAGTTTAATTCTAGCACATTTGTTGATAATTACAAACATGCGTGACATTTCAAGCCAATAGCTTGTCTAAATTTTACGTTTTGTTATTATCCATGAAGAGAAGCTATTATTATATTTTAAGCCTACTGGCTATCCTAAGTACACTTAGTGGTGTTAATTCACTTCAACTGTTTGCTACGCCTCAGAATGGAGAAAACAAAATCACTCTAAATGATAGCAAACCCAAGCTAGAAATAAAGAAAGACACCAGTAAAACTATACCTACTGTAGTAAAAGAAATATCTACAAGCCCTCTGATTTCAACGCTAAAGTTTGAAGAAGATGCTTCACTCCCATTCATACCAAAAGGTAGTGCCACACCATGGGCTGATTCGGTTTTTAATTCGTTAACCACTCGTGAAAGAGTAGCCCAGTTATTTATGGTGGCAGCTTATTCAAACAGAGATATAGAACATAAAAACACTCTAAAAGAACTAATCAACACTGAGAAAATAGGAGGACTAATATTCTTCCAAGGCGATCCTTCCTCTCAGATGGATCTTACCAATTATTATCAAGGAATTAGTCAAACACCCCTTTGGCTAGGGATGGATATAGAGTGGGGATTAAGTATGAGGCTTTCTAATTCTATTCATTACCCTTATCAAATGACTTTGGGAGCTATGGATGATGATTCATTGGTCTATGAAATGGGGGCGCAAATAGCTCACCAGATGAAACGTATGGGAGTTCATGTCAGCTTCTCACCTGTACTAGATGTAAATAATAATCCAAATAATCCGGTAATTAATTACCGCTCTTTTGGTGAAAACAGAGATAATGTTTCTGAAAAAGGACTGATGTACATAAAAGGACTGCAAGACAATGGAGTGTTAGCGTGTGCTAAACATTTCCCGGGTCACGGTGATACGGATATGGATTCTCATTTAGCTCTACCTACTGTTAATCATAATAGATCGAGATTAGATAGCATAGAGTTATTTCCTTTTAAAAATGCCATTAATCAAGGAGTAGGTAGTGTAATGGTAGCTCATTTACATATTCCTGTTTTGGATAACAGAGAGAACCGAGCCACTACACTTTCCTCTGCAGCTGTAAATACTCTGCTTAAGAAACAAATGAACTTTAAAGGCCTCTCTTTTACTGATGCTTTAAATATGAAAGGAGTTTCTAAATATTTCAAACCTGGAGAGGTAGACTTGGAGGCTCTAAAAGCGGGAAATGATGTTCTTCTCTTCCCCGAAGATGTCCCTCAGGCCATTAAGAAAATCATGGAGGCTATAGAGAATGGAGAACTTTCTGAGACTACAGTGAACACCAAATGCCTCAAGATTCTAAAGACTAAAGAATGGCTTGGGTTGAATAAAGAAGAGGCGCTTCGCAATGAAGAATTGGTTGAAGACTTGAATTCTGAAGAATACAAATGGCTAAATCAGAAATTGGCTGATGCTTCTCTTACTTTGCTACGCAACGAAGACAATGTAATTCCTTTTCTTAAAATTGAAGATAAAAAAACAGCTGTAATTAATGTAGGAGCTGACAGAAAAGCCAAACATTTCAATGAAAACATAGAGAAGTACATAGATGTTAAAACGTACAATATCACTAAGAAAGTAGGATTTTCTGAAATTCAAAACATGGTTACCGAGCTCAAAGAATTTGACCGTGTAATCGTGAACATTATGGGCACTTCTAATAAACCTAAAAACTGTCTCTTATACACATCTGACGCTGCCGACGAATAGAGAGGTGTAGA
>CAJXOV010000371.1 GCA_913057815.1 uncultured Flavobacteriales bacterium | reverse complement strand
GTGTTGAACCCTGGCCAAAACGTGGTTATAATTGAAGACCTTGTAAGTACAGGGAAGAGCAGTCTAAAGGCTGTAAATGCAGTTAGAGAAGCAGGAGCAAGTGTAAAAGGTATGGTTGCTATATTTACTTACGGTTTTGAAAAAGCTGATGAAGCTTTTGCTGAGGCTGGCTGTGATTTAGTTACTCTGAGTAATTATGAGAATCTTGTAGATCAAGCGTTGCAAAGCGGATTTCTTAATGAATCTGAAATAGAAGGAATAAAAGAGTGGAGATTATCTCCTTCAACTTGGAACGCATAAAATAGAATTGAGTATGACTACCATTGAAAGTGAGAAAGGAAATTTGAAGGCAACTCCAGAAGTTGTTTTTGAAAATTTAAGTGACATAAATAATCTTAAGCAATACTTGCCAGCTGACAATGTGTCAAATTGGGAATCAGATGGAAAGACATGTTCTTTCAAAGTTATGGGTACATATACTATCGGGTTAGAGTTTTCTGAAGAGTCTACAGCCGAGCATATTGTGTTGAAAGCTACAGATAAAAGTCCTTTTCCTTTCACGTTAAATTTGCACTTGAAACCCCAAGCTGAAAGTCAGACTGATGCTCAGATAGTTTGTGATGCTGAGTTGAATATGATGCTAAAAATGATGGTAGTAAAACCTCTAAAGAGTCTTTTTGACTTTATTATTAAGAAGGCTGAAGAGCATTACTCGTAAGAGATTCGAGCTTCTGAAAATGAAGCATTGTGCCTGGTTCCGTTGCTATTAAAACTCAAATTTCCATCTGGAGTCACCCTTAGAGAGGTTCCGATGATTGAGTTTCCATTAAGTTTTATTTTGTTCTCAATATCTGACCTCCAAAGCTGATTATTATAGGCCTCTAATATTTCAGTGTACTTTTTTCCAATTAAAAGCAGATACCACTTTTCTAATTTTTCGGATAAGAGATTTAGAATACTATCCGTATCTACAATTCTATTAGTGACATTACGAATAGATGTTGCGTGCTGAAAATTGAACTCATTTTGATTGACGTTGACTCCAATTCCAATAATCCCATATTTGATTGAACCTTTTATTACAGAGTTTTCTATTAGAATTCCTCCCACTTTTTTATCATTCAATATTAGATCATTTGGCCATTTTATTCTAGCTGTTTGACAGTTTGATATCGATTCTATGGCTTCTCTAGCGCCTAGTGCTGCAGCTGCGCTTAGGTAAAATGCCTCTTCAGTAGTTAAGGATTTTGGCTGTAATATGTAACTGCACAATAGATTCATTCCTGACTCGCTAATCCATTCACTAGATCTTTGTCCTCTGCCTTCTGTCTGGTTTTGTGCCATTATAACAGTTCCGTCAGGCACAAATGACATCTTTATTAGTTTGGCTGCATAATTGTTCGTTGAATCTACAGTCTGAAGAGTGATTTTATTTTGACCAATAAACAACGTGTTCATGCATTGAGTTTACTTGATGAATAGGTGACTTTTAAAAGTCGCTTTAGGTGGTAAAAATATTACATTTGTTAGATAGTAAATTTTATTTAACTAGTAGGAAAAGATTGACAAAGAATAAATCATTATTAGACCTCGTGATTAAGGGAATCCAGGAGGTCAAGGGAGAAGATATCTCCGTATTAGATCTAAGAGAAATAGATAATTCAATATGCGATTACTTCGTTATTTGTACAGGAAGTTCCAGTACTAATTCTAAGGCCATTGCAGAATCGGTTTCTAAGGAAACTGAATTAGGACTAGATGATAGGCCTTGGCACGTAGAAGGAAAAGATAATGCTGAATGGATATTAATGGATTATTCAGAATTAGTAGTTCATATATTCACTGAAGAATCGAGAGATTTCTATGCATTAGAGGATTTATGGGCAGATGCTGAAGTACAGCGAATTGCAGAATTAGCAGAATAAAAAAATATATGTCAGATAATAAAAATCAAGCTCCCAAAAAGAAAAACAATCCGTTAGACCCTAAAAAGAAGTCTGGCTTCAGTTTTTATTGGATTTACGCGATCATAGCTGTAGTTCTTATTGGTATTAACCTAATGGGGGGTAAGAGTGACTCTAAGAATCTTAGTCAGGTACCTGGGTTAGAAAATCTTATTGATTCAAGTTTAGTAAAATCTATTACAATTCTAGATGAGAGAATTGCTCATATTACTTTAACGGAGTCTGCTTTTGAAGCTAAGAAGAAGGAATTTAAATCTTCTGGTTTCTTTGGAGGTGTATCTCCTGAAGGGCCGCATTATACTTGTATTCTTTCTGGTGAGGAGAAAGTGAAAGAGTTAATATTAGCTGCGAAAATCAAGAAATTTGAGGTTGAAAACAGGCATACTGATGAGTCAATGCAACAACTCTTTACTTGGTTAATATTCATTGGTGTTTTTGTAGCCATATGGATAATAATGATGAGAAGATTAGGTGGGAACGGAGCTGGTGGTGGTCAGATATTCAACATTGGAAAATCGAAGGCTAAGCTATTTGAAAAAGGAAAGGGAACAGATGTTACATTTAACGATGTGGCAGGTTTAGAGGGAGCTAAGGAGGAGATTGAAGAAATCGTTTCTTTTTTAAAGCATCCTAAAAAGTACACTGAATTAGGAGCTAAGATTCCTAAAGGAGCATTGTTAGTAGGACCTCCAGGAACAGGGAAAACATTATTAGCTAAGGCAGTAGCTGGAGAAGCTCAAGTTCCTTTCTTTTCGCTTTCTGGGTCTGATTTTGTAGAAATGTTTGTAGGTGTAGGAGCTAGTAGAGTTAGAGACTTGTTCAAGCAGGCAAAAGAGAAAGCACCTTCTATCATTTTTATTGATGAGATAGATGCTATCGGTAGAGCCAGAGGAAAAAATGCAGGATTTGGGAGTAATGATGAAAGAGAGAATACTCTGAACCAACTCTTAACCGAAATGGATGGTTTTGGAACTAATTCTGGGGTAATCATTTTAGCAGCTACTAACAGAGCAGATGTACTGGATAGTGCATTAATGAGAGCAGGTAGGTTTGATCGTCAGATTTATGTAGATATGCCTGATTTGAATGAGAGAAAGGAAATTTTCGATGTTCATTTAAAACCTATTAAAGTTTCTGCAGATATCAATGTAGATTTCTTAGCAAGGCAAACACCAGGATTTTCAGGTGCTGACATAGCTAATATTTGTAATGAGGCAGCTTTAATTGCAGCTAGAAAAGATAAGAAGCTAGTAACTAGACAGGATTTTCTTGATGCTGTAGATAGAGTCATAGGAGGGTTAGAGAAGAAAAACAAAATTATTACTACTGAAGAAAAAGAAACTATAGCTTTTCATGAGGCAGGTCATGCTACGGTAAGTTGGTTATTAAAATATGCTTCTCCGTTAGTGAAAGTAACTATAGTTCCTAGAGGACAAAGCTTAGGTGCAGCTTGGTATCT
>CAJXOV010000370.1 GCA_913057815.1 uncultured Flavobacteriales bacterium | reverse complement strand
TTTTTAGCATATTTAAAAATAAGAATCTCAAAATTAAAATGTTTTGAATCTTTTCTTAGCAGTTTTTTATAAATTTAGCCAGAGATAATCTAAACTAATTTTCATGAGTATACCTAAGCGTTTATTTGATTTTGCGTACCACCAGTTAGAGAATTTTCCTATGGAAAAAATGATGACTTCTAAAGTTGAAGATGTCTATAAAACATATTCTACACAGGAGTACATAGACACTGTAAACGCATGTAGCAGAGGTTTATTAGAACTAGGAGTTAAGCCAGGTGAAAAAGTGGGCCTCATAAGCCATAATAATAGATGTGAATGGAATGTGATGGATGCAGCCATTCTACAAGTGGGAGCAGTTAATGTTCCTATTTATCCTACCATGACTGAAGATGATTATGAATATATTTTTAATCATGCTGAATTGTCCTATTGTTTTGTAAGTAATGATGATTTATTTTATAAAGTTGATAGAATTAAAAAGAACGTAAAGACTCTTATTAAAACATTTACGTTCGAACCTGTAGCTGATGCTCCTAGATGGACGGAAATTCATGCTGTTCCTAATGATGAAGTTCAGGTAGCCGTAGATAAAATTAAAGATGGGGTAAAGGAAGACGATCTAGCTACTATTATATATACTTCAGGAACTACAGGACTTCCTAAAGGAGTTATGCTTTCGCACAGGAATGTAGCTTCTAACACTATAGCGTCTACTTATAGATTGCCTGAAATGGAAAAGGGTACGGCTAGAGTACTGAGCTTTCTCCCCGTGTGTCATATTTATGAGCGAATGATTCACTATTTATATATGTACAATGGAGCTCATATTTATTTTGCTGAAAGTTTAGAAACCATTAAGGAAGACTTGGCATTTTCTAAGCCTCACATGTTTACGGCTGTTCCTAGATTATTAGAGAAATTTTATGATGGAATAGTAAGTAAGGGGAGCTCTGCTGGTGGAGTTAAAAGTTTGATTTTTAACTGGGCTTTAAAGGTTGTTCTCAAATGGGAGCCAGCTGGAAAGAATGGTGGGTTTTATGAATGGAAGTTAGGCTTGGCTCGTAAACTCGTTTTCTCAAAGGTGAAGGAGGCACTTAGTTTAACTCATATTCAGGCGGTAGCGAGTGGAAGTGCTGCTCTTCAATCTAGATTAGCTCGGTTTTTTAATGGAGCTGGAATTCCTGTTTTAGAGGGGTATGGATTAACTGAAACATCTCCGGTTTGTACAGTAAATGCAGATAATTCTCCAAACCTTCTCAAAGTAGGAACTGTGGGAAAAGCTATAAAAGATGTAGAAATTGGTTTTGAACCGGATGGTGAAATAAAAATCAAAGGTCCTAATGTGATGATAGGATATTATAAAGATCCTGAAAAAACTGCTGAAGTACTAAAAGACGGATGGTTTTTAACTGGAGATATTGGGGAGTTGGATTCTGAAGGGTTTTTAAAGATTACTGATCGTAAAAAAGAATTATTTAAAACATCAGGAGGGAAGTATATAGCTCCGCAGTTATTAGAAAATGCCATGAAAGCGTCTAGATTTATAGACCAGATAATGGTGATTGGAGAAAATAGAAAGTTTCCAGCTGCACTGGTAGTTCCTAATATTGATGCATTAAGAGAGTGGTGCAGAAGACATAAAATAGATGTCAATCTTAAAAAAGAAATTATAGCCAATAAACAAGTTCAAGATAGAGTTTGGCGAGATGTGGAAAACCTGAATACGGAGTTTGCACAGTGGGAAAGAATCAAAAAAATCAAATTACTAGACAAAGATTTCTCTATAGAAGGAGGAGAGTTGACTCCAACTATGAAACTGAAACGTAAGCCGATCCTACATAAGTATGCAGAAGTAATCGAAGAAATTTACGCTTAATGGCTCTTAATTATCGAGAATCAGGAGAGAAGCTAGGATGGAAGCTTCGTCTTCATGAAATTATTTATGAGGCTGATACTAAAACTGGAAGAAGGTTTGATGTTTTACTTCTATGGCTGATTCTAGGAAGTATAATAGTAGTTATGCTAGAAAGTGTAGCATCTATTAACGAAAAATTCGGAAGTTTCTTAGTGGCTATAGAATGGGTGTTTACCATCTTTTTCACATTGGAATACATAGCTAGGATTATCACAGTAAAAAAGCCACTTAAATACATGCTGAGCTTTTTTGGAATTATTGATTTACTATCCATTCTTCCATCGTACCTAGGTTTATTTTTGGGAGCCGGAACCAATAGTTTGAGAACTTTACGGATTTTAAGACTCATGAGAGTCTTTAGGGTACTAAAGCTCATAGGGTTTTTAAAAGAAGCTCGATTTCTTACCAAATCATTAAAAGCGAGCAAGTCTAAAATCCTTGTTTTTTTAATGGCTGTCCTTATGGTAGTTACTATTATGGGGACTCTTATGTATATCATAGAGGACGAAAGTGCAGGATTTGATAGCATTCCTAGAAGCATCTATTGGGCTATAGTTACGCTAACTACAGTAGGGTACGGTGATATTTCACCTCAATCGGAACTTGGACAGTTACTAGCGAGTATGATTATGCTGATCGGTTATGCTATTATAGCTGTTCCTACAGGAATAGTTTCTTCGGAAATGGCAGTTCAAGCTAAGAAGGATAAAGCTCAAGAAGCTGAAGATAAAGAGTCTGAAAGGCTTGATAGGTCTTCCAATACACAAAGTTGTCATAACTGCAGTTATAAGCTCCATGATGATGATGCAGACTTCTGTAAAAGGTGTGGAGAACACCTTCATGTAAAGCGTTGAAAACTTTGTGGACAGAACTGTGATATTTCTATTCAGTACCAGCTTCTGGAATTCTACATTTGACACGGACAGAAATAACCATTGTCAATGCTAACTTTATTACGAAAGAAAAAACTTACAGATAACCAAGTAGCGAATATTTTCGTGAATGGAATTATCGAAACGGCTGAAACAGCTTTTCCTGAACTTGCTGGGTTTATCAATGATTGTCCGGAATTTACAGTTTCCCCTAGTATTGAGGAGAAAGACTATGGTCGTTTCCTTATGATTATAGCCGCTAGCAGTTTGTCTCAGATTTCAAAACACTTTGATGGAGGGCATGACAAGAGGATAGCTCGATTATGTTTAGATAAGTTTGCTCAGGTTTTTGAATTGAAGCCAGAGGATTTTGCTCGTAAAATAAAGAGTTATAAAAACTTTATGGGAAGAGTAAATCACCCAAGTAAGAATCCTGTTTATGCTATGTCTAAAGCTATGTTTTTTAAGTACAAGCTAAATGACTTTCAAGAGCCGTACTTTAAGGACATGAATACTCCTAACCCTATTTTTCTAAAGAATTTAGATGAGTGGATGAAGAATTTTCTTTGGGATTGGAGCACATTCACTGAAAAGTATAGAATCTGTCTCTTATACACATCTGACGCTGCCGACGAATAGAGAGGT
>CAJXOV010000369.1 GCA_913057815.1 uncultured Flavobacteriales bacterium | reverse complement strand
TATAAGAGACAGGTGTAAGCATCAGCTTGGTCAACATCGAAAGTTCTGTAAAGCTTGGCCAATTTAAATCGAATTATATCTTCGATATAAATAACCTTAGATGACGATTCTGATGACTTAATTACATAAAATCGGCTAATAGAATCTGGTATTTCTAGAAGTGAATACCTTATATCGTTATTGGTTAGAGCTAATCTAACGAGAAGATAAATAGAATTATCCTCTAAACTTGGAAATTTAGCCACTTGCCCTAGCATTATAGGAACAAGCTTAGGTCTAAGCACTTGATAGAAAAACTCCTTTAGCTCTTTTATATTTTCCTTCGGAATATTATCATGTGAAACTAGTTCAATTCCATTCTGTTTGAACTCATCCTTAATATCAGAATATATTTTATCTCTTCGAGATTGAAGCTCTCTTATTTTGACTCCAACTTTTTCTAAGACTTCAACAGGATCCTCTCCAAGTTTGGCTTTGGTTTTAGCACCCAAATCTGAAAGCCGTGTTAAACTAGCTACTCTAACCCTGAAGAACTCATCTAAGTTGTTAGAAAAAATTCCCAAAAACCTCATTCTTTCGGTCAACGGTACAGATGAATCTTCAGCTTCCTGAAGAACTCTCTCGTTAAAAGACAACCAGCTTAACTCTCTATTAAAGTAGACCAATTATTCTGTTTTTTTGTCCAATTTTTCTTTTCCAAATCTGAAACTAATAGAATAGACACCGCTCAGGTATTTTGTTTTTTGTCTTTGAACAACCGAAAGAATATTCTCAGTATGAAGACCAAGCTGAACAGGCCCAGCATTCAGTATAAATCCTATCGGAACGATTACATCTTTCATATTGAACAATTGAAGCCCCCCTCTGAGCTGAAGTGTTTTCCCAAATTTTCTAGAATACATACCTCCTACTGAGTTAAACTTTTCTCCAAAACTATTTTTCGAATTAAAGTAAACTCGTGCATTCGCTTTTTTGGAAAAGTTTATAGTTCCCGCTAGAAAAATATTATGATTCATTGTTGTTTTAAAACTTCCGTTAGATTCTTCAGGAGTGAATAAATCTGTGATGGAATCCGTAAACTGTTCTATAGAAGATTCAGTGGAATCAGCTCCAGAAATAAACTCATTAAGCTCGAATCCTGAATACGCTAATTCTTGGTCATTCAATTTATAGCTCTCAGTGTCTTGTTTCCATGTAATCGATCCTAAATTAGTAGCTGAAGCTTCTAAAGTAAATTTCTCTACTGGAGAGTAAGTAAGTCCCAAATCAACTCCAAACCCTTTATTTCCATCAACTGACAATGGCATTAGTCTTCGAATTTCTAAACTATCTGCGTTTGCTAAATCATTCAACCCTGAAGTTCTGACATCAAAACTTCCGTCTACTGTAATGGTATAATCATCAGCACTAGTTAACAATCCAAACGTACTGCTTTCAGTATATGCTGTACTTATTCCATTATAAAATTTACCGTTCACTCCTAAATTCAACTTATTGTCTAATAAGCTGACGGAACCACCTAAGAAGTAAGATAAATAAGATGCCGTATTAAATCCAGTTCCATCCATAGATAGTCTTCGACCTATTACATCTTCATGTCCATTTCCTTTCCATGCTAATTCAAATAGATCTTTGGTATATGTGAATCGAGATTGAAAATTACCCGTTACTCCCGTTCTTAATTGGATATTACCAAACTTAACTCCTGCTGCGAAAAATGTAGAATTCACATTGCTGATAAGATGATTTTTATCATCCAACCCGTCTATCAAACTAGAAAAACTAAGCGTTTTATCCTGAATTCCGTCATTGTATGAAAAACCAGTGTGACCTGCTGAAGCATTTATACCACCCAGGACTGGTATGTATAAAAAGAACTTCTCTTTGCTTTGCAACGCTGGATTATAATTCCATTGACTTTCTGCAGACCAATCACTGAAGTAATATGTATTTACTTGGCTCATTCCTTCTAAAGAAATGAGGATAACAAACAGTAGTATTAATCTTTTCATAGCTCTATATTTCCGAAGATTTTCACTCCTAATTTAATATCGACTTTTTGAGTTTCTTTGATTCTAATCACATCTTGATTATCCGTACCAGGACTATTAAATATAGACCTGAACTTTACACTCGTCATGTTTTGAATATTGGTAACTCTATCATCTTTAAGAAGAATGAAGTTTACAGCACTAGAAGGCGATGTTACATTCCCATCAGAATCTACTAAAGCTGATTCCATAATCGTAGCATTTTCAGAGAATAAACTATCTATCACAATGTCATTTTCATCCAAAATTAATGCTTGGAAAGCTATATCTAAAGGAAAGGTATTTTCCATTTGGATCTTAAATTCAATAGAATCTATTTCTTCATAAGTATCGAAAGATACACTGGCAGGAATAGTGTCAGTAACTAACACATTCAACGCATAACCCTCTAAAGGCAGAATTAAATCTATAGCTACATCAAAAGAACTTTCACTCGTAATGAAATTAAGATCATCCGGTGGCGGTGGGCCATCTGGATTAGATTCTGCTATAATATCAAAAACCACTAACAAAGGTGCAGGATCAAATAATGATGTCACATTCGAGTTATCATTGTCAAAATTAAAAACTCCCACTTCAGGAAGACCTCCAATTTCCTCCTGCCCATTTAGCATTATATCATCCAAGATTAATGGAGTTTCTACCCCCGTATTTTCATTTACACTTACCACTTGACCTAGTTCAATATTTGAAGGAAAGCCAAACGAATTAGTAACTGTAAGATCAAAAATGGCGTTAGTTAATGCGAAAGATCCTCCTTGGATATTCTGGAACAAGTCTACGTTGATGCTATCGGTATCAGCGGAAATAGTCAAGTTACCAAAGTCTCCTATGATATGATCAAACGTCAACCCTGAAAAACTCATCTCTAAAGTCAAAAAGTCTCCCGCCACAGCAGTATTCATATTATTATTAGTGAATACCATGGCTGCATTAAGAGTAATTTGATTCGAAAAATCCATCAATGGATTTAACTTATAACCTGTTAAATCAACACTAATTTCTTCAGCAGTACCTACTGCTGTAGTTCCCATAAAATCAAATGAAGGAGAAATTCCATTTTCATCCACTAATTCCAATACCATTACACTTCCTGTGACTCCCTCATCTTGTTGACGAGTCATACTCATGGTTAATGATCCAGATAAAAATTTGATTTCCGATACAGAAACATCTGCTGGTGACAAATCAATGTTAAATGGATAATTTACGGGTGGAGCAGCAAAGGTTCCTGAATTATCTATAAGCAATGCTTCTGCTACTCCTAAAGCTACACTTTCGGAAAAATTTTGGTTGGGAATATCTAAAATACTCTCTGCAGATAAAGAAAAAAGCTCTCCTTTATAATTTAACGCTATTAGTCCATTTTCCAAAATAAGGACTTCCTCAGGGTGATTTAATTC
>CAJXOV010000368.1 GCA_913057815.1 uncultured Flavobacteriales bacterium | reverse complement strand
TCATGCACTGCCAGGTGGAATTAATCAACTTGATTCAGTGTTTATGCAAGTTTTAGTAAATGAAGAAGTTGTTTTCGAATCCAAACATTCGTTTCAGGGATGGTAGTTCTGAGAACATTTGGTATGACTAACTGTAAGAGTAGAAATTTAATGATCTGCTCTGTGACTCATCAAACGTAGACAAAGCTATTTTCCACTCTTGAGGACTTAACACCTAACAATTAGTTGGCGTGGGGTTGTCCGCGCTAGAGTGAGTTTCTTTTTTTAATCCCTAAATAATTAAATGTTTGTCTTGGTCGTTTTACTTCCCTATTTATTTCTACTCAAAAGAAGTTTGAGTATCAGGTTTAGGTTGTTCTTTATCGCAATATTTGAAATATGTTTATTATTGATTTCAGTTATGGTTTGTTCGTGGTTTAGTGTCGGAGTAGTTTGTGGTTCTCTTATAAATCTATATTTTCTGGTTTTCGGAATTGTAATTTTTAATCTCGTGTCCATATTACTGATGTCGATCACAGATTAAAAAAGTCAAAAATAAATGAAGTAGATAATGCTTGTCTGCTTTTCAATTTTATATTGTTTTGCTAGACTGCGCAGAAGTATTTCCTCTTAAGTGGCTGGCACAGAGCTCTGAAATGTGCCTTATTCAAGCAGAGAACAATAAACTATGAAGCCAAACTGTCACCGGCTTCGAGTATAGTGAAAATCACGAAGTCAAATTCACCAATCAGAAATAGAAGTATTCAACGTAAAGTGATTGGATGGACCAGCTAAGTGATAAGCGCTCCTTCCGTAACTGATATGGAATTTAGAAACTTTTACTGAAGCTCCTATACTAAAACCTACAGTCCCAGATTTTTCTTCGAAGGAAAGTTCTTTTCTTCTGCGGTAGTTGTATCCTATTCTTAAAGAGATGTTTTTACTGATGAGCACTTCTGTATTAAAAATCAAGTGACGCATAAAAATATCACCAGCCACAAAACTATCATCTTCAATCACCTCTTCTGTTATAGGATCTATGGTAACTATATTTTTCTCTGAATCTCGTCGTATATCCCATTCTTGAATATTCTCGAACATAAATCCCAAACGAAAAGGCGCATGCCTTAACTTTTTAGTAAAGCCTGCTTGAATTTCAAAAGGCAATTTTTCAGTGTTTCCTTCAGTATAACTCCCTAATTGAGTTCCTATGTTTTTAAATAGGAGAGCAGCACTAAACAGGCTTTTTTTCTTGAAATAATGAAGTCCAAAATCAGCGGCTATTCCTGAACTTGTATAATTAGCCAGTGTAGAGTTTATATACTTTAGGTTAACTCCAGCAGTGAAGTTAGAGTCCAATTGTCTTCCTAGTCCAAGGTTTACGATTACATCAGAAACTTGAAAATCTCCTAGCTCATTATTGAAAACATCAGTTTCAGTAAAATCTCCATAATCTAAATACTGAAGAGATAAAGAGGCCGTTCCTACTTTGGAAAAGTGCTTTGCAAAATGAACAGAACCCAAATTGATATCTGAAAAATAATTCAAATAACTCATCTCTATTCTTTGGTTCATAGTAGAATCGAGTAGGGCAGGATTGAAGAATGCCAATCCTAAATCACCATCGGCTACAGCTATTTGATTACCACCAAGAGCTCCTATTCTAGCCGAAGCTGGCAAATTCAATGATTTAAAGACTCCGCTTCCTGTAGATTGGCTAAAAACCATGGCAGCCGTAGAAACGAAAAGTAAGACTATGAGTAATTTCTTCAAAGTTGTTCGGTTTGGACGCTAAAATAACGAAGGGGAACTTGATATAGTATTACAGACTGAAATTTGTTGTTATTTCTTGTCAAGAATTTCATTTGAAAATATGGTGAGTTGATAGTTTGTGAGTTTATGGTTCATAGTTAAACTACAAACCAGAAACTCCCAACTATCAACTGAAGCAGCCTAAGCTACTTTCAATGGATTAATCACTTTTTCTTCTAAAAGAGCATGTTTTACTACATCTATCATCTGTGATACGTACACAAATTCTAGTCCTTTTGTATATCTAGGATTGATGTCCTCAACATCTTTTCTGTTTTTGTCACACATTACTATTTCAGTAATTCCAGCTCTCTTGGCAGCCAATATTTTTTCTTTGATTCCGCCTACAGGAAGTACTTTTCCTCTTAAGGTAATTTCACCTGTCATGGCTAAGTTGGCTTTTACTTTTTTCTGAGTAAATGCGCTTGCTAATGCTGTAAGCATAGTGATTCCAGCAGAAGGTCCGTCCTTAGGAATAGCTCCCTGAGGAACATGGATGTGTACATTCCATTTGTCAAACACTTCCTGATCTAACCCTATCATATCAGAATGAGCACGAAGGTATTCTAGAGCTAGTGTAGCGGATTCCTTCATTACATCACCAAGGTTTCCAGTAAGTGTAAGCTTTCCTTTTCCTTTAGTAAGGCTAGTTTCTATAAATAGAATATCTCCACCTACAGGTGTCCATGCTAATCCCGTAACTACTCCTGCTACGTCATTTCCTTGGTACTTGTCTTTTTCATGAGAAGGACCTAAGATTTTTACAACTTGATCAGCAGTTAATTCAGGCTCGAATCCTTTTTCCATGGCTATCTGCATAGCACGATGACGGATAAGTTTTCCTATTCTCTTTTCTAATCCTCTAACACCCGATTCATTGGTGTATTCTGTTACTACTTTTTCTATAATAGCATCAGTAATAATAACTTGTTCTCCCTTCACTCCAGTTTCTCTCAGCTGTTTAGGAACAAGATGTTTAATGGCTATTTGTACTTTTTCTTCTACGGTATACCCATTCACTTCTATGATTTCCATTCTATCTCTCAGCGCAGGCTGAATAGTTTGAAGAGAATTGGCTGTAGCTATGAACATTACCTTAGAAAGGTCATAATCCATCTCTACATAATTGTCATAAAAAGCAGAATTTTGTTCAGGATCTAAAACTTCCAATAGGGCAGAAGAAGGATCTCCGTGATTATCTCTCGCTAATTTATCTATCTCATCTAAGATGAAAAGTGGGTTCGATTTTCCTGCTTTTTTAATGCTTTGAATTACTCTTCCTGGCATAGCACCTATGTAGGTTTTTCTATGTCCTCTAATCTCTGCTTCATCTCTAAGTCCACCCAGTGCCATACGCATGTATTCTCGGCCTATAGATTCAGCTATACTTTTTCCAAGTGAAGTTTTCCCTACACCTGGAGGGCCGTATAAACATAGGATAGGAGCTTTTAAGTCTCCTTTTAGTTTTAGTACGGCTAAGTGTTCTATAATTCTCTTTTTTACTTTCTCTAAACCGTAATGATCTCTGTCTAAAATTTCCTGAGCTCTGTTCAAGTCAAAGTTATCTTCAGATACTTCATCCCATGGAAGTTCTAAAAGTAAATCACAGTAGTTATGTTGAACAGAATATTCGCTGTCTCTTATACACATCTGACGCTGCCGACG
>CAJXOV010000367.1 GCA_913057815.1 uncultured Flavobacteriales bacterium | reverse complement strand
AATATGTCTTCCGCTGGGTCAATCATTTCTTCAGTTTCCGATATGAAAGAATGGATATTCACTCAACTAAATTCAGGAATGCATAGTCAGGACACTTTATGGAGTAAAAACCGAACGGATGAAATGCACACTATAAGGACTCCCAAAAGTATAAGTGAATGGAGTAAGAGGAATTTCCCAAGTAAAACTTTTTCGGGTTACGGACTCGGTTGGGATATTTTTAATTATCATGGAAAAAAAGTAGTGAATCATGGAGGTGGTTATGATGGATTTATTTCCAAAGTCATAATGGTTCCTGAAGAAGATCTAGGGATAGTGATTTTGACCAATACCAATACTTGGTTAACAGCTCCTTTAACATATCAGATTTTAGATGAATTCCTTTGTGAGTCTAAGGAGAAAAAAAATTGGAATGAATTTTATTTAGATATAAAAAAACAAGTGGATACGGCAGACGCAGCGGATTTAAAGGAGCTAGAAGAATCTAGAGTTATTGATACCAAAACATCTTTATCTATTGATAACTATGCCGGCACATATAGCTCAGAAATGTATGGGGATTTAACGTTAAGAGTAATCGGAGATCAATTGGCGTTTCAATTTGAACCTACACTGATATTTAGAGGGACAATAAGGCATTGGCATTATGATACTTTTCGATTAAACTGGGGAACGCAAATGATGCTACCATCTGGATTTATGACTTTTGTACTTGATGCAGATGGAAAAGTAAGTGAAGTAAAAGTAGATGTCCCTAATCCAGACTTCGATTTTACCGAATTAGAATTTAAAAAAGTAGATTAGTAGGATTGTCCTAAGTATATTTGCGGTCGAAATGGCCCCGTGGCGCAACTGGATAGCGCACCTGATTACGAATCAGGAGGTTACAAGTTCGAATCTTGTCGGGGTCACTTAAGCCTGAAAAAAAAACGAGTTTTTTCAGGCTTTTTTTTGCTCTAAAAGGGGTGTAGACAGACTTAAGAAGTTACTAGCTATAGAGGGTTGTTTCTTAAATTAAATCATCTTCAAATTATGTAATCCAATGACATATGTTCAGAAGTTAGTTGAAACAATTCTACTGGAAATAGGACTGGTTCTATGGCTAACAGTGTATATTTGACTCTTAAAATCGACTAATTACATAAAATGAAAAGAATTTTACTATCAGCATTCGTGCTGTTTACAGCGTGTTATGCTAATGCGCAATTAATAAGTGTAGGCTTCGAAGAAGTATACGTACATCCGGATATGGATATTATGGACGGTGGAGAACTAGTGAATTTGGATGGATACATCACTTATCAAATGTTCGCTTATTGTACAAACCCAGATGATTTTGTTACTCAGGTTTTTGGGAATGTAGATGATCCTTTGATTATTTCTGTAGGTGGAGATGGAGATTTTTTCCAACATGAGGCTGGAGGTGAGGCTGGACCTTTACAAAATGCATTAATGTCTTTTTTTCCACTTTATCAATACGATAGTTATATGACTATCGGTTGGCATATAGATAATGTATTGGAACCAGGTTACGGAACGGCTACAGTTCTTCAAGATGCAGGAGATTCGTGGGTTGGAGAATTTAATGCTGGAGATGATATAATAGTTGATTCATTTACTGGAGGTAGTTATTTTATACTTCCTGGGAGTACAAATGGAATTGCAGGAGATGATCTTAAAGTTTGTTTAGGTCAATTTACTGTTAACAATTTTCTGGAGTTTTCAGGTTTGGTTCAAGTGTTTACAAATGGAGAAGCAAATGATGAATTTGAGCTTGACTTTTACTCTGCTTTCGCTACAACCTCTACCGGAGGTGTAGGATGTACTGATCCTTTAGCTGATAATTATGATAATACAGCAGTAGTGGACGATGGATCATGTGAATATCCTTGTACGTTGGTTATTTCTTTTAGCGATTTAGTTATTACAGACAATACCTGTTTTGGAGACTTTGAAGGAGTTGTAGATATTACTGGAGTAACTGGAGCACAAGGAACTGTTTTACATTCTACTAATGGAGGGAACTTTGTTCTCGGATCAGAGTTTGATGGTTTACCTGCTGGAGATTATACGTATAGTGTTGAAGATAATGAAGGGTGTACTGCATCTGTTGATTATACAATTAGTGAAGGTACACAAATTGAAATTTTAGCTAACAATTTAGATTCTGATAATCCTTCATGTTTTGGCTTCGAAGATGGTCAAGTGTGTGTTGATATTTCTGGAGGTGTGGGACCGTATTTTACTAATCTAGCTGTTGAAGACTTTACCGCTGAAACATCAGATCTTTGTTTTACTGGTGTAGGTGCTGGGAATCATGTTGTTTGGGTTCAAGATGCTAATGGATGTGTTAATAATTCTAATGCTGTGGTACTTATGGATCCTAATGAAATGGATATAACTCTTGTTCCATTTACTGCTTCTACATGTGCTGATATTGCTGATGGATGTGGTACAGCTCTAGCTACTGGTGGTGTTCCACCAATTGAATATTCTATAGATGGATGGGTAGATGCTCAAACAGAGAATAACTTATGTGGGTTATTAGCAAATATGGATTATACTGTAGTAGCAACGGATGCTAACGGATGTCTTACTTCTGGAACGTTAACTGGAATTACAGGTCCTTCTCAAGTTGGTGTGAATGCTAACGCTATCACTGATGTTTCTTGTGTAGCAAGTGAAGATGGTGGAATCACCGTTTCAGGTTTTGGTGGTAATGGAACTTTTGCTTACAGCATAGGTGACTGTGAAGGATTTGATAACTTCGATGGTATATTTGATGGTTTAGCTCCTGGTGACTATGTGATTTGTGCAGAAAGTGATGGTTGTTCAGGTAGTGAAACTTTTACTGTAAATGCTCCAAATGCTATACAGTTTATGTTAACACCTACTGTTGAAAATGGTGGAGTTAGTGATGCTGGTGAATGTGATGCTACTTATGAAGTGATTAATGAAGGTGGTGGAACAGGTGATTTAACTATAATATGGACAGTGAATGGTGATGATCAGCCTGAAGGAGATACTGTTGATGGTTTATGTGAAGATGATGTTGTAAGCATAACTATTTCTGATGAAAATGGATGTGAGCAAACTCAAGAGTTTGATGTTACCATTGGAGTATATGAGCTTCTAAATAATATCAATGTTACTATGTATCCAAACCCAACAAACGGAATGATTAACTTGTCGATTGAAGGTTTAGCTGGTCAGGATGTAAGTGCTAGAGTATTAAATTCTTTAGGTGCTGAAGTTCAGAATATCGATTTTGGAACATTGAGCGGTATTTGGAACCAAGAAATAAACATACAAGGTGAGGCTAACGGAATTTACTTCTTAAATATCACTGTAGGAAATGAGAACATTTCTCACAGAGTAATTAAGCAATAATCTACGTTAAGTTTATGAAATTTAAAACGCCTTCTTCGGAAGGCGTTTTTTTATGCCTGTCTCTTATACACA
>CAJXOV010000366.1 GCA_913057815.1 uncultured Flavobacteriales bacterium | reverse complement strand
TACACCTCTCTATTCGTCGGCAGCGTCAGATGTGTATAAGAGACAGATATAGATGAACTAGGGGCTAAAAGTAACCCGGAGCCATTAATCGTAAAAGGTGACAAAGTAGATATCGAAATCACTGGTAAATTTCCAGAAAAGTATTTCCCTAAGAAAGTAAGAGTAGAAGCTACTCCAGTATTAGTTCACGCTAGTGGAGAAAGCGCTTTCAAAATGGTAGAATACCAAGGAGAAGATGCTGCTGGTAACGGTACGGTAATTCCTTATGCTACTGGAAAAAGCTTTACATATACTGATCAAATAGATTATGATCCGGCTATGGAAAATGCAGGAACTCTAGAATTAAGAATATATGGTGAAAAAGGAAATAAGAATGAAACATTCGCTCCTTTAGTTATAGGTTCAGGTGTAATTACTACTCCTTACTTAATGACTAGTGATGATATGCCTATAATGGCTGCAGATAATTTCCAAAGAGTAATCAGTTATACAAACAGTGATACTGAAATCAATTATGGAAAAAACAGATCTAATGTTTCTTCTAAAGAATTAAGAGACGAAGACTGGAATAACATGAAAACTTTCGTAGAAGGAATTTTAGCTAACGAAAGAAAAGAAGTTACTCAAATCAGTCTTAAAGCTTATGCTTCTCCTGAAGGTGAAATTTCTATCAATGAAGATCTAGCACAAGAAAGAGCTGAAAGTTCTGCTGCCGCAGTAAAGAAGTACTTAAAGAGTGCAGGTGTAGAATTAGAAGAAGGATCTACTCTACTTAAAATGGTACCTCTAGGTGAAGATTGGGAAGGATTCAAATCTAAGATGCAAGCTTCTGATATCGAAGACAAGCAACTTATCATAAGATTACTAGAAGACTATACTGATAAGAACAAAAGAGAAGAAGAAATCAGAAACCTTTCGTTGACTTTTAAAGAAATCGAAAAGCAGATTCTTCCTGAATTAAGAAGATCTCAAATAGTTATCGATTATAACGAAACTGGATATTCTGATGAAGAGCTTATAGAATTAGGAAAATCTACTCCTTCTTCTTTAACGGTAGAAGAATTATTGAAAGCTGCTACTTTAGTATCAGACTTAGATGAAAAATTAGCTATGTATAAAGCAGGTGCTGATAATTTCACTAATGACTTTAGATGTGCTAACAACGCTGCTGCTATTCTAATCATGCAAGGAGATAACGCTATGGCTCAAACGTACATGGACAAAGCTACTGCTGCTGAAACGAATGCTATTACTAATAATAACATGGGAGTTTTAGCTAGAAGATCTGGAGACAGAAAAGCTGCTATGAACTATTATGGTAATGCTTCAGGTGCTGGTTCAGAAGTAAGCTATAACAAAGGTTTAATCCAAATCCAAAATGGTGAGTACGATGCTGCCATAGGAAGTATGAATGGACAAGAAACTTTCAATGTAGCATTGGTAAAAATGTTAAACGGAGATAACGCTGGTGCTGCTCAAGCTATGAGTAATAGCAATGATGATTCGGCTATAGCGGATTACCTAAGAGCTATTATAGCTGCTAGAGGAAATGACTCTGCAGGTGTGATGAGTAACATTACTTCAGCTGTTGGAAAAGACGATAGCTTGAAAGAAAAAGCTAAAAAAGACTTAGAGTTTAGAGATTTCAGTTCTCAATTTAGCTTCTAGTCAATTTAAAATATTTTAAAAAAACCTCTAAATTATTTAGGGGTTTTTTTATACCCATTAATTTAGAACAGTGCTTAGGAAAGTGAACAAAAATCACAAAAAGAACACTTCACCCCTAACCTAAACTAAAAGCACTTCGTAAAGAGTTATTATATCTAATAGAAAGCATCTATTTTTGTAACCAGACACAGAAACCGTGGAAATAGAAAGAGTAGTATTATCACCAGAGCAGAAAGCATTAAGAATTAATCTTGATCAGGATATTTACGGCACGTTTGCAGAAATCGGAGCCGGCCAAGAAGTGGTAAGACATTTCTTTAGATCAGGTGGAGCCAGCGGAACCATAGCTAAAACTATGAGTGCCTATGATAAAGACTTCAGTGATGCTATCTATGGAAAAGAAGACAAAGGACGTTATGTATGTAAGTCTAGGTTAGATAAAATGATCAACCATGAATATGGGCTGATCACAGAAAGATTAGACAGAGCTAACCATCCTACCAAGCAGTTCTTCTCCTTCGCCAATACCATATCTACTATTAATTACCAAAAAACCATTCAAGGACACGGATGGTTAGGAGTTAAGTTTCAAACCTCTCCAGAGTCTGAACCGAGTACTGTAGTCATCCATATCAGACTGCATGAAAATGATTCATCATTACAGCAGTTGACTTCAGGAGTTTTAGGTGTGAACCTTATTTACGCATGTTTCTACTTTCATAAAGAGCCTAAAGAACTACTAAAATCTCTATACGACAATATTACACGAGACCAAGTAGAGATAGACATGGTAGAACTTCATGGACCTGATTTCGAAGATGTAGACAATAGATTAATGAGTCTACAACTTGTGAAAAACGGAATGACTGATGCCGTAATTTTCTCACCTGATGGAAAGAATTTACAAGCAGCAGATGTACTCTATAAAAAGAACATATTAGCTATTCGAGGAAGTTTCCGACCGGTAACTAAGGTGAATATAGATATGATTATGAAAGGCTTCAAATTATTCGAAGCTGAGCATAAAGTAGAACCCGATAAAATTCAAGTATTGTTCGAAATCACTCTAAATAACCTTAGAGCTGATGGAGATATAGATGAAAAAGATTTCTTAGACCGAGCAGACATTCTCTGTTCATTAGGCCAAACTGTACTCATATCTAATTATATGAAGTACTATAAACTAGTAGAGTATTTCTCTAGGTACACCAAGAAAAGAATGGGAATCATAATGGGAGTAAACAACCTGTTAGAGATTTTTGACGAGAAGTACTATAGAAACCTCAATGGTGGAATCCTGGAAGCATTCGGAATATTGTTCTCTAGAGATTTAAAGCTCTACCTCTACCCTTGGATGAATAAAGGAAAAGTACTCAACAGTGAAAACGCACCTATTCACCCTAGGCTAAGACCACTTTATGACTATTTACTCTCTAACAAGCGTATAATGGACATAGAAGACTACAATGAAGACGTATTAGACATTCATAGTAGAAAATGTCTTAAACTCATTAAAGAAGGTAAAACAGGATGGGAATCCATGGTTCCTGCTTATGTAGATACTATCATTAAGGATAAGAAGCTATTTGGCTACGGTAAATCTAAACCCAAAGAAGATACTTCGAAAGTAGCTAGTAATTAGACTTTTTAAAGTTTAGCGTATGCTCTTCCACTAACACACGGTGACTAAGGTTTGGAGTTGATAGTTTGGGGTTTGGAGTTTGGAGTTTGGAGTTTGGAGTTTGGAGTTTAAGTTTTTTTTTCTAGCGTTGCAATGCAAAAAATTAAACCTCTTTTTATC
>CAJXOV010000365.1 GCA_913057815.1 uncultured Flavobacteriales bacterium | reverse complement strand
GGCAGCGTCAGATGTGTATAAGAGACAGCTTCTTATTATCGGCATCACATGCAGGAAACTTTTCAAATAGTATTATTCATTATTTCTGGGACGATTATTTTGGTTGGATTTTCTGCGTTTGTAATTTTCTCAGCGTTGCAATACAGGAAGGCTAAGAGAATTCATGAATTAGAGAAAGCTGAAATGAAAAATCTCTTTGAAAAAGAAGTTCTAGAAGTAAAAGTAGAAGTGCAAGAAGAAACGTTAAATTTCGTCTCAGAAGAGATTCATGATAACATAGGGCAAATCTTATCTCTTGCCAAAATGAACGTTTCTGGATTGAAAACATCTGAAAATGAGAAAAAAGTGGATAATGCCTCTGAATTATTAAACACAGCTATTTCCGATCTTAGAGGACTGTCACATATTCTCAGTGAAAATAAGTTAGACGATAGTGAAATTCTACAATTAGTAGAACAACTGGTAGCAGATATAAATAAAGCAGGAAGGATGACTGCAGAACTAAACACCCTAGGTTTAGACAGTATGATCCTTGGAAAAAAGAAAACCTTAGTCTTATTTAGAATTATTCAGGAAGTGGTGAATAATTCACTTAAATATTCAGATGGAACAGAGCTACTGATAAATTTGGAATACAGTGCGTCTTATTTAAAAATTTCTATATCCGATGATGGAAAAGGTTTCGATTATGAAAGTTTGAAAACTGTAAGCAACGGGTTATTAAACATCAAACGAAGATCTGAAATGATAAATGCTCAATTAGATTATAAGTCTATAAAGAATAAAGGTACATTTATCAAATTAGAATTAGAAGCCAATAATGAAGAAGATTAAACTAGGATTAGTAGATGATCACAACCTTTTTAGGAAAGGAGTTCTTAGTCTATTAGAAGAGCAAGAGGAATTCGAAGTAGTAATAGAGGCAGAGAGTGGAGAGTCATTTTTGAATAAAATGCAAGTCCTTTCAGAGAATCCCGATATTATTTTGTGTGATATTAAAATGGCTGGAATGATGGGATATGAGCTCACAGCTCATATTACAAAGCAATATCCTGATGTGAAAGTAATAGCCCTTTCGATGTATGCTGATGAAGGTTCCATAATAAACATGATAACTTCAGGTGCATGTGGCTATATTTTAAAAGGAGCCGAACCTTGGGAGCTAATTCAAGCCATTAAGGCGGTACAAACCGAAGGAGTTTATTTAAATCAAGAAGGAGGAGCGGCTCTTCTTAAAAAAGTACATAATTCTGAAGTCTATCAAGTAAAGGATCATGAGCTTGAATTCTTGCTGAATTGTTGTTCTGAACTGAGTTATAGAGAAATAGCCGAAAAAATGGATGTGTCTACCCGTACTATAGATGGTTATAGAGAAAGGTTATTCCCTAAAATAAAAGTGAAAACGAGAATAGGAGCCGTTTTGTACGCATTTAAACAGGGGATTTATAAAGTTGACAATTAAATAAAAAGCATTTAGTGCGTTTTTAGTCAGGATCTTACGGTGGTTGTTTGTTTTAATTTCGATTAAAAATGCAACCTCACCATTAATCTGCTGTCTTTAGGGAGTAAATTTAAAAATACTCTAAAAATGAAGAATTCAAAAACCAATTTATTAGCACTACTATTATTAATAGTATCAGTATCCTCTTGTAAAAAAGTCATTTTCGAAGCTGGAGACCTAACTACTGAAATCAGAACGTTAGATGAAGATTTCACAGAAATTCAAATCGATGGTTCGCTAGATCTATATGTGGGTGAATACAATGATGACTTAAGAATAGAAGCTGGCGAAAACATTTTAAAACATGTAGAGACGTATGTTCAGAATGGAACGCTTTATATCGATGAAGAAAGCAATAATTTTTTAACTAACAAACCACGTAGAGTTTTTGTCAATGCCAGTTGGTTAGATAAAATAAAAACAAAAGGAAGCGGAGATTTAGAAGTAAATGAGATTTCAAGTGATTCGTTCATTCTGGATATGGACGGTTCAGGAGATTCTGAGGTCAATTTCACAGCAGTCAATAATGTAATACTCGATCTAGGAGGTTCAGGAGATTGTAAATTCTCAGGTGAAGGAACAAGCATGTATATAGGATTAAATGGCAGTGGTGATGTAAATGCCAAGCTTTTCGAAAGCCTAAGTGCTGTGGTTAACATTAACGGAAGTGGAGATGTAGATGTTTATGCATCAGACGATCTGACGGTTAATATAAACGGAAGTGGTGATGTCAGCTATTGGGGAAATCCTTCTACCACTAATTTCAATGTTAATGGAAGCGGAGATATAAATCAAATCAACTAGTTAAGTCGAACAATTTAATTATTAAAAAACAGAAGAATATGAGAAATATGTTTTTAGGATTGTTGGCTATTCTCTTTTTGAGTATACCAGCCCAGAGCCAAGATGTAGTAAGCCATCACCAAAAAAACACATTGTTAGGAGATAAAGGCTTAACAGGTGGGTTTGTAGGGTTTTCGACTAAGTTAGGAGAAACGAACAAGCAAGAAGATGCTTGGTTAGGAGGAGAAGTAGCCGCTATTTTTGGAAATAATTTGGCCATAGGAGTGGCAGGCTATGGATTAATAAATACCATAGAAAGTCCTAATTTAGACTTCAATGATTCGCCTCAATTTTATCAATCAGGATATGGAGGAATATATGTAGAACCTATTCTATTTAATAGGAAAGTGCTTAGCTTGAGTTTTCCTACGGTTTTAGGAGGTGGAGGAATAGCAGAAACTAGGGTAGGAGGGGTCATAGATGATTTTGAAGATTTCGATCTAGAAGCGAGTGACCTGCATAACTCTGATTTTTTCTGGTTGGCAGAACCAGGAGTAGCTGTAAATTTAAATATCAGCAGGTGGATGAGGTTATCTGCTGGAGCTAGTTACAGATATGCATATTCTGTGGATTCAGCATTAGTCGAAGATGATAGGTTGAATAGTTTAAATGGAAATGTAAGTTTAAAATTCGGTTGGTTTTAAATTAAGTGTTGCAACGCGGAAACGAAAATCAAATAATGTCCATAAATACATTAGATATACATAAACACTTGGTCGAGCGTATAAAAGCGAACGACAGAACAGCTCAAAGGGAGATTTATGAGTTGTACAGCGTGCCTATGTTTCATGTTTCTTTAAGGATTTTGAATAGTCGAGAAGAAGCTGAAGATGTGCTTCAGGAAGCTTTTATTGATATGTTCTCTAAGGTTAAAACCTTTCGAGGGGAAAGTACCTTCGGGGCATGGTTTAAGAGAATCGTAGCTAATAAGTCTATTAATCAGCTAAAAAAGAAGAAGTACTTCTCAGAAAATGTAGAAAACATTCCGGAAGTAGAAGATGAGGTTGAAGAAAATGAAAGCGATTATTCTGTAGATCAAATCAAACAGGCCATGCAGGAGTTATCTCCGGGTTTTAGAGCTGTATTTAGTTCTGTCTCTTATACACATCTCCGAGCCCACGAGACCTCTCTAC
>CAJXOV010000364.1 GCA_913057815.1 uncultured Flavobacteriales bacterium | reverse complement strand
GAACCTAATGGAATTTACCTCTTAACTATACTGTCAGGAGATAAAAAGGCTGTAATTCGATTAGTTAAAGAATGAATTAGAATTCCTCGAAGTCTACTTTATGTAACAACAATCCTGATCCAGGAACGATGTTGTTCATAGCTTCACCTTCAGAGTTAAATAGATAGTCTAATAGATCTACTTTAGTAAGCTTCCCTTTTCCCAGGAGCTCCAACCCACCCATTATCAAACGGATTTGATAACGCAAAAACCCTTTTGATTTAATCTTTAACACATATGTATTTTCTGGATCTGTAGATGCACTAAATCTATTAGACTTAGAGATTTCTATTTCTAAAATTTCGCGGATAAAACTCTTTTCTGCTTTAGCATCAGCCGTAAATCTTCTGAAATTATGCATTCCTTTGAAGATAGATGCAAAATCCATCATAGTCTGAATATCCAGAGCTTTACCCAAGTCAGTTATAAGTGGAGCTGAAAAGGGGTGAGGCTTATTCCCGAAACTGAAATAGTAATGATATTCTTTAGTTTTAGCGTGTTGAATAATATTGAATTCAGCATTGGTTTCCTTTACCGATTTGGCTCTGATATCTGATGGAAGGTTATCATTGAACAAGTCTAAAAAAGCATCTAAGAAAATTGGCTCTTTTAAAAATAACTCCAGAACGAAATCATCTGCCGAAACGCGTGCGTCAGTTCTTCCGCAACCTAAAGTTCTAAAGTCAGAATCCCCAATAATAAACTCTACCGTTTTATCAACCATTCCTTGAATAGTTTTGAGCTTCATCTGCTTCTGCCAGCCATGGTAACGGAAACCTAAGAATTCTATTCTAATGATATAAAAGTGAGTAAATTTAGACAACTAGACGTTTTTTTATTTCGCAAAGATAGCCAACGCAGTTACTAAATTCACACTTGACGATGTGAATGAATTGATTGCTGAGTTCCTCATAAGAAGTTGTTTCTTTGTCACTCATTAAATGTTAGATAATGCTTAAAAGAATTCCTTGGAAAAAAGTATGGGTGGTGTTGTTAGTGATTTTTGTGCTAATTCAGTTTAAAACAGTTGATAAAACAAACCCTGAATTAATTATCGAAAATGATTTTTTAGAAATGACCAATGCTCCCTCGGAAGTAGTAGAGCTAATGCATGAGGTTTGTTACGACTGCCACTCTCATTCGGTGAGGTATCCGTGGTATTCTAAAATAGCACCGGTGTCCTGGTGGATGAAAGGACATGTGGATAATGGATTGGGGAAATCAAACTTTGCAGAATGGAGCGGTTATTCTTCGGTAGAACAGGACAGCATTCTAACCAGAAGTAGCAGGTTAGTAGGATTAAAGTGGATGCCTATCATAACTTATAAGATTACTCACTCAGAAGCTCGATTATCTTTAGAACAAAGAGAAATGCTCATTGACTACTTCGATTCGATAGAGAGATAGTGAAGCTTTTTAGAAATATATTAATCACATTAATTCACCTAATAGTCTCTTTCCTAACGGCAATGTATGCATACGCGTTTTCTTCTTGCATAGGAGAATTTCCTTGGGGAGATTATGATGTATACGTAATATGGGGGTTAGCTTTTTATCCTTTAAGTATAATTATAGCTGGTCTCGGAGTATTATTACTCTTGATAAATAGAAAAAACATATTAAGTGCTCTTGTTATTTTACTTTTTTCCTTAATGCTTTATGTGCCTATGTGGATAGGGTTTGATAATGCCGAAGATGTTCTTGGGAGATGGATAGGATTTCTGATTGGTGGAATGGTACTGATTTTCCTTTTATTTAAATTGATAAATTCAATCCTTACTTTATACGTGTCGCCTTCATAGAATCATATCGATCATCTAAATGATATTGATCCTCTAAGCCTTTAAAGTATTCATCAGTAGCTTTTCTGCAACCGCCCCAGTAGTGATAATCATCTAGGATTATACTTCCTCCGATGACAAGATTAGGACAAATTTGATCAAGACAAGTTTTAACAGGTTCGTACCAGTCAACATCCACATGAGCTAATACTACTGGTTCGTTAATGTTCATTGTCTCTTGGACTAATCCTTTAATCAAGATTACATTATCATTGTCTGGAATTACATTAAAAGCTTTCAGGTTCTTAATTACTTTGTCTAGCAAGTCTTCTTCATAACCATAATAGGTCTCACCTTTAATTCCTATAGATTTTCCTTCAGAAATGATTTTGTATCGCTCATGCACATCCTTTGTATCCTCAATAGTAGGAGAGGGAATCATACCAAACACATCATAAATTTGAAAACTGGTATTTGGATTTTTCAACTTAGCCATCAGTATGGCGGACCCACCAAGAGCACATCCTGCTTCAATAATCAATCCTTCTAGATTTGAGGCGTTAGCTTCATTTAGGGAATAGACTAAACTGGCCAATTTTCTTTTGGTCAGGTAAGTTAGATTCCCATCCTTAATGTTGCTAATCAACTCGCTCTCATCATTTGACAGGTTTTTCAAAGCACTCTTTTCTTTAAGAAGTTCTACGTGCCTTTTGATAGTTCTTATTACCTTTTGAATCATTGAAAATTTATGTCTTGACTTTAAATTATTGCCTTAGGTTTGGAGATTTGCTACAAATGTAGTTAATCAAGTCAAGGCTTAAGGCTTCAAATTATAATGGATAGTCAATGATGAGCCATAAGTCTTGATTCAAACATTCTAATTTATCCTTCCTTAATCTTTAAGTTTTTACAGTGAGTCTTATATTTCTAAGTCCGAGTCTAATGCTTCTTGATCAAACTCTGGTTCAATTCGACCCAAATGTTTATAACCACTATACATCATGAATAACACAAAAACATGAAACCCTAAGAACAGAAAATCATTTGTTAAAAAGAACAACAGAGAATCCAACGCATAAAGGATCATTCCTATAATGTAGGCTCCTTTAGATAAATTCTTACTTAAATATCCGATAAATGCAAAGAGTATTGAAACGACTAAACTTGGCAGAAAGCTAATAAAGTTATAGCTACCTATTATCTCCATCATCATTCCATCTAGCATCTGTGTAAATCCTAATCCTGCTATAAACCCAAAATCAGATTCTGTTAAAAGAACAGCTGAGTTTATAAGGGAAAGTGCGGCTATCCAATAAAACCAATTGGCACTTCGCTTTACTGTTAAAGCAGGATCGATTTGTCCATTTAAGTCTGCTAATTTCCTTTTAAGTTCTTCTCTTTGGCCTTCCTCTGTTTCGAGAAAATATTTGTCTTTTTGAGCATCTAACTTGTCTTCTTTTATTATAGCTTCTGAATCTTCCAAATAATCTGAACAGTTAACATTAAAGCTTGCCACTTCAGAAGTTAAACCGCATAACACTCCTTTATTCATGTCAAATTTTCTATTTGAGCATCTCTTACATATTTTTACTCTATCTATCTGTTCCATGCTCCTTAAACTCTAGTCTGTTTTATTATTCTGATCAGCGTATTTATTAC
>CAJXOV010000363.1 GCA_913057815.1 uncultured Flavobacteriales bacterium | reverse complement strand
GATGTGTATAAGAGACAGGGATTAAAGAACTTAAGATTTAAATTCAAATTATGCATTTCAAAATCACTTTATATTGTTTGCTGTTTACTGTTGATTAGGGTGTAATGATATCATATTCAACAAGTTTTATTATACTGGAATAATAAAATATGATAGTGAAAATTACCAAGAGTCTTTGTCTCTTTTATTAAAAAGTAAAGAAATATTAAAAGATGACCTGAATTCTGGTAATTGGATTTTTGAAGAAGAATTAGATTTATATATCTGTAAGATTCTTGCGAAGAAGAGGGGACGAATGAATTAAAAAATACTATTTTAATGAATGCAGTTCGAATGCAAAATCTTATGAGGTTAAAATTGAAGGAGTTACTTTGGTGTTGGATTCTTTATTTCCTGGAAAACCCACTCGGTAGTGTAACACTTTTATTGACTTCAGTAATAATAGGGCGTAACTAACTGATGATAAGGTGAAAACCCTGATTTCGCAAGTATCAATGAATAGAAAAGGCACAAGCTGCCGCACTTGCTGCAGGAAGAATAGAGTTTTACATTAGTGAAGATAAATATTTTCAAATGAATAGAATTAGATTGTTTTTAGCCTTTAGTTTTGTATTAATTATCAGTATCCCAAATTGTTACACACAAGAGTTCTCTCAAATGAGAGTATCATTGTTAGGTGAGTACGATGAGGGTGAGTGAAATGAAAAATTAGAGTTATGAAAAAGAAGCAATCACAATTAATTATTGTCGTTATCAGTTTGTCAATTCTAGGCATTTTGATTTTTTATAAGCATGATTTGTTGTCGATTGAAAGAATGCCAGTTAGTTATCAGGAACTATTTAATAATGATCGAATGGAATCAGCTAAATCACATTCGATTATGGAAAATGATAGCTCCATTTTTAGCTCTATACAATTTAACGATTCACTTAGTGTTTTTTTATATGAAGTTACTGATTGTAAAAACCCAAAAGTGATAGAGAATAGCTATCAAACTTCCTTTAATGCTTGGAACGTACCTTATGAATATCAGACAGTAGAAATTGAGTATTATACTAATGTGGAAAAATCCAAAGAATTAATTATTAATGTTAAAGATTTATCCAAGTGTTCTAAGTTCGACTCTGAATATGTTTGCTACTACAGTATTACAACTGATGCTTGGCTATCTTTTGGTCAAAATAAACATATTAGAATTAAGCCAACTACCAAAGAAGGATTCAGATTGGTGGTAATCGAGAACCAACAGAAAAAGTATTTCTTAATAATTAGTTCGAACATGTATGAGTTGAATTTGAAAGATTATTTAAAAGTGTAAAAAGACTCTCTTGATATTCAGAGTTTATCAATGACTTTTTTTATTTAAATTCAAGCAATCTATAATTTAGACATCCCAGCCTCCAAAGCATAAACCAGTGGAGCTTTATCCTGGAATTTTTTAATTCTAAACTTTCCAGGTTCCACTTCTTCAGAGAAGTTTACAAATGCATAAGGAGAATAATCGAATTCTCTGAGCAAGTTTAAGGTCATTCCTTTATTTAAAAGACTAGTAACTACTTCTGCTAGGCCATGGTTCCAACAAACATACTTCTGTTTCAGGGCAGCACTTCTATCGGCATAAGTTCCTTCCTCTTCCTCTATAATAGGGTTTACGTTAAAGTAGTGGTAATGCACTTTTTCCATGTCATCATCGAACATCCATACTACTGGATGAAATTCTGCAAAAACAAACTTCCCTCCAGGCTTTAGAAAATGATTGATAACAGAAGCCCATTTATCCAAATCAGGCATCCAAGAAATAGTTCCATAGGAAGTAAAAACGATGTCAAACTCATCAGTAAGATGATCAGGCAGATCATACAAGTCACAACAGATAAACTCTGTGTCCGTTCCACATTCCTTAGCCAGTTCTTTGGCTTTTTTAATTGACATATCCGAAAGATCCATTCCCGTTACTTTAGCTCCTAAGCGGCTAAGAGAAATAGTGTCTTGCCCGAAATGGCATTGAAGATGAAGGATTTTTAATCCAGTAATATCTCCCAATATGTCCAGCTCTATATCATTCAATGAAGATCGGCCCTTTTTAAAACCTTCTAAATCGTAAAAATCAGATGTTAGGTGTGATTCTAATCGGTTGTTCCATGAGGCTTTATTTACCTCTAAATAGTCTTCCATTTTGTTAAACTTAAGTTCAAGTTTACTTTAAATTTTTGAATTTTCACTAGCGTTGCAATGCCATTTTTCTCCTCCATGTTATAAACCCAACAAATGAGAATATGAAATACACCACTGTGAGGAAGAAGTAAAACTCCAATTCTTTATGAATGTACAGGTAAAGAGTAGCAGCATTAATGACTATCCAGTAAACAAAAGAGCTGAGTATTTTTTTCGCTTGTAAATAGCTGGCTATAAAGCTAAAAATAGTAGTAAATGAGTCTAAGTAAGGGCTGCTGGCGTCTGTTAGAGAATGGAAAGTATAACCTAACGTTAGGGACAATACAATCCCAATAAGAATAGTAATGATATGAGATTGAAACTTGAAGTCGGTAATCAGGAAAGTCTTTTTTTCTACTCCTTGGGTTTTCCATAACCAATAGCCGTATATCCCTATAATTACATAGTAGAAGTATAGTATAGCCTCAGAGTATAGCTGTATGCTGTAAAACAAATAAATACTTAGTGCCGAACTAAGAATTCCGAATATCCAACAGGCTATCTTCTCCTTTATCAGGAGAATGAGATAGATAAGCCCTAAAATCACTGCTATTAATTCTAAATTATCAATCATGCCTATTTGATTCGTAATTAATCGAACTGTAGGAGGGATGTTCTACTGCCCTTTCTGGTATCAGTTGGAATTCGTGAGAAAGCATTAAGGCTTTGATTTTAAAAACTCTTCAAGCTCTAAAATTCTATCTTCTAAAATGAATTTCTCTTGTACTCTTTTAAAACCTGCATTTCCTAGAGTAGATCTTAAGTCTGAATCTTGAATTAATGAGATAGTTTTTTTAGTTAATAAATCCATATCTCCATAAGGAACCAAATATCCTGTTTCTCCATCAGCTACCACTTCAGGATTACTGGTGATGTTAAACCCTAGCACGGGTTTAGATTGTACCATGGCTTCCACTAAAACATAGCCAAAACCTTCCCACTTAGAGGTGAGAATGAATATGTCTATAGAAGACATAAACCTCGGAATGTCTTCTACGAATCCTAATAGAAACATATCACTTTCCAATCCTCTTTTTCTAATTTCTAAGTCTAACTGTTGTTCTAACTCTCCAGTGCCAGCTATAAAAATAGAAAACTCTATATTTTGTGCTTTTAGGCGTTCAGCTAGTTCTAAAAAATAGTGCTGACTCTTTTGTACCGTAAGTCTACCTGCATTTCCTATAACTATTCCTTTTTTATTTTTTGCTATAAAATCCAATGGATTCCCCGAAAAAGAAACAGCTTCTTTTCGTTTAATTCCATTATAAATCAC
>CAJXOV010000362.1 GCA_913057815.1 uncultured Flavobacteriales bacterium | reverse complement strand
TCTTTGGCCATATGATGAACATGGTACGCTCCAGAAAGACCTCCGCTTATAGACCCATTAAGCTTACTATTATCTATTCCTTTCCCAGCATAAAATGCTGCTCCTCCATTAGAGAACTGGACAATTACTGGAGAATTTAAGTCTCTGGCAGTTTCCAATACAGCATTCACTGAATTCGTATTAATAACATTCACTGCCGGAAGCGCATATTCATTCTCATTAGCATGCCTGAGTAAATCCATGGCTTCTTGTCCATATAATACTCCTGAATTAAATAATTTACTCATCTCTTTATTTCTTTAGTTGTTTTTATAGCGTTGCAAAGCTAACTTTTCTACTTGTTTTTAAAAGCTATTATTCTAATAGTTATTCATTTAGTCCAGGTTATTTTGTTTCCTAAACTTTTTAATTAGCTCTTCTTCTGACAGATCTAAATCTTTTAATCTAGCCCTCACTTCATTAATATGAATGCTATCTCCGTATAGCTTGAAGTAATGTTCATAGGTCTGTTTAGCTTTACTCTTATCATTTAGCTGAAAATCAAACACAAAACCTAACTGAAAAAGCGCATCATCACTGTAAGGATGATCTGTGTAGTCATTGTAAAAATTATCAAACACCTCTGCTGCTTTTTCCCATTTCCCTACAGACATAGCCAAATCACCTGCTTTTAAAAAATAGTCTGCAGCATCTTCATCTTTTCTAAACTTATTTCGATATTCTGAATATGCGGAAATTAATTTAGAAACAGTGTCAGGGTCTTTATGACCTTTAACTGCATGAATGGTCTCTAGGCTATCTATAGATTGTTTTAAATTTTCCTTGACAGAATCATCAGCGACCGAACCATGACCCGTCTTTGTCTTTGCACCGCAGGAAGCTATTAAGAAAATTAGTACGGCTCCTATGAGGGTATAATTAATACTTCTTCTTTTCATTTTATTTTTCCTGATTTCGGGAATTTCATTTTATAATTAGCTTCAACCTCACCTTTAGAGATGTCACTTAACTTACTCTTCAGCAATGTCTTTCTCTGATTACTTATTTTATCTGTAAACAGAACCCCTTCGATATGATCATACTCATGCTGGACTACTCTAGCCGGAAAACCTGTAAGTTCTTCTTCATACAACTCCCAATTTTCATCGTAGTATTCTATTTTGAGATTAGGCTTTCTAAAGACTTGTTCTCTAATATTAGGAATACTTAAACATCCTTCTTCCATCCCCCATTCTTCTCCGTTCTCCTCATAAATTATAGGATTAATATAAACTCTAATAAATCCTTCACATGACGAATCTCCTTCCTCACCTTCAGCAAAAGGAGAAGCATCTACGATGAAAAGACGGATACTTTTTCCGATCTGAGGAGCCGCTAACCCCACACCATTAGCTTTATACATGGTTTTAAACATGTCTTTTATTAACTTCTGAAGTCCTGGGTAATCTTTACTAATTTCTTCTGCTTTCTTCTTTAAAACAGGATCACCGTAAGCCACAATTGGGAGTATCATATTTTTCTTTCTTCTAGTTTCTTATATGGGCAAAAATAGCAATTTACAATAGTGGAATGTGACTTTTTATACATAGTAGATTAGTTAAACACATTATCTTTGCATCAAATTTTTTACATGTCTAGAAAGTTAGATTCTATTAGTGATGCCATAGAAGACATCAAAGCAGGAAAAGTAATCATAGTAGTGGATGATGAAGATAGAGAGAATGAAGGAGATTTTCTTATAGCTGCTCGAAAAACTACTCCAGAAATCATTAACTTCATGGCCACTCATGGTCGTGGATTAATTTGCGCACCTATTATTGAATCAAGATGTGATGATCTTGGATTAGGCTTAATGGTTAATGATACCAATGCGGCTTTTGAAACTCCTTTTACGGTATCAGTGGATCTAGTCTCTCCTGAAACTACCACTGGAATTTCTGCTGGAGATAGGCACAAAACCATTATGGCTCTTATAGATAAGGACACGAACCCAAAAACGCTAGGAAAACCAGGTCACATCTTTCCTTTAAGAGCTAAATCTGGAGGTGTTTTAAGAAGAGCTGGACACACAGAAGCTGCTATAGATTTCGCAAGGCTGGCTGGATATGAAGCTGCTGGAGTAATTGTAGAAATTTGTAATGAAGACGGCAGCATGGCACGTCTTCCCGATCTATTTAAAATAGCAGACAGATTTGACTTGAAAGTAGTCTCTATAGAAGACTTAATAGCATATCGACTCAAAAATGAGAGCCTCATTGAAGAAGAGATGACTGTGAATTTACCTACTATGTATGGTGACTTCAAACTATATGCATTTAGACAAACAACTAGTAACACTGAACACTTAGCTTTAGTAAAAGGCGAGTGGAAGGAGGATGACCCTATTATGGTTAGAGTTCATTCAGGCAGTATGGTGGGTGATATTTTCGGAAGCGACTCTTATGGCAAAGGACATCAACTGCATTGTGCTATGGAGAAAATAGAAAAAGAAGGAAAAGGTGTAGTCGTTTATATAAATACCTTAAGGAAAGGAAATGGTTTTGTAGATGAGCTAAAGGCGTTATCTGACACTTCTGAAAACAGTTCGCTGAAAAAAATGAACTCTAAAGATTATGGAATAGGTGCACAAATCTTAAGACACTTAAACATCAGTAAAATGAGACTATTGACCAATAGTCCAAGTCGAAAAATAGCTGGACTAGATGCTTACGGATTAAGTGTTACTGAAACTATAAAAATAAACTAGACACTTAAAAACAGCATTAACATAAAAAGCCCTTTAACTTGAAGTTAAAGGGCTTTTTAATAAACTTAAAATTTAGTTCCTTTATTCAGCTGAAGCTTCTGCCTCACCCTCTGTAGCCTCACCTGCATCTGCAGCTGGAGCATCTTTTTTCTTCTTATCCCACTTACCGTATTTACTCTTGAATTTATCAATTCTACCGGCAGTATCCACAAATTGCATTTTTCCAGTGAAGAAAGGATGACTTTTATGACTAATATCTAATTTAATAACTGGATAGTCATTTCCGTCTTCCCAAGTCACTGTTTCACTAGTGTTAGCAGTGCTTTTTCCTAGGAAAGCATATTCGTTACTCATATCTTTAAAAACTACTACTCTGTAGTTATCTGGGTGTATTCCTTCTTTCATATCACAAAATTTGCGTGTGCAAAGATAGTACATTTTATGTTTTAACCAATATTAAATTGGCTTTATATCCTCTACACTTCTTAATTATTCTATTTCTACTAAAGTAAAGGTATACCCTGCAAAAAGACCCAGACCATTTTCAACATTAGTGTACACCTGTACAGGTTGAGAAAAAGGGCCTCCACTATCTTCTAGTGCCCAATAAGAACTATGAAAAAAATGATAATCCTGACTACTTTTAACTAACTGAACATAAGTCTGACTAAAGTCATCCAACCTAACATTGATATCAATCTCAGCTATGCCTCCATCAAATAAATGGTCTGTAAATATTGCTCTGTTATAAAT
>CAJXOV010000361.1 GCA_913057815.1 uncultured Flavobacteriales bacterium | reverse complement strand
TTCGTCGGCAGCGTCAGATGTGTATAAGAGACAGGTGCAAATAATCCTCAATTCTGGGGATACTTTATCTGGAACGATAACAGGTTATAAAAAAGAATTCATTTCTCCATACACCACTATAAAAGCAGACAGAAAGTATAACCTAGAAGAGATTCATTCTATTATAATAGTTAATTCTGGGCTACAGTTTGTAGTAATTAAAACTTCCGTTTATGAGGATGAAACCTATGTTTTGGCTAAGAGCATTGACCAATTCAAAGCCATTGGATTGATAAGCTTTAGACAGTGTACCTGTAATCAGAGATATCAAGTTACCAAGGCCTATTTTCTGAATAACGGTGATGATCATCAGCTAATTCTAAAGCATTTGTTTCGGGACAAAATTCTCAGGAAAAGAGGCGCTTTTTTTGGAGTGAATGCTAATCAATTCGAGCTTTTAGCTCCAGTTCAATTTAGGTTTTCTTCTATCCCAGAAGTTCTGTAGACTCAGGAATTTCTGTATTTTCGGCATCTGAAAATAATTTGTACTTCATGAAAAAATTCTCTCAACACATTTGCGTTGCAATAGCGCTATTATTTACATGTAACTCTGCTGCCACAGAAGGAATGTGGATTCCAACACTTTTAAAAGCTGTAGAAGATGATATGCAGGCTATGGGATTGGAATTATCTGCGGATGATATTTATAGTATAAATCATAGCAGTTTAAAAGACGCTATTGTACATTTTGGAGGTGGTTGTACTGCAGAATTAATTTCTGATCAAGGTTTGTTGTTGACAAACCATCATTGTGGTTACAGTCAAATTCAAAGCCACAGTAGTCTAGAAAATAATTATTTGAAAAATGGATTTTGGGCTAATTCACTTAATGATGAATTACCGAATGAAGGATTAACAGCTACTCTTATAGATAGGATAGAGGATATCTCTAACCAAATGATGGCTGGTATAACAGATTCTATGACTACTTCTGAAATCCAAGAAAAACTGGCAGAGAATGCTAAATCTATAGAAGAAAAAGCCACCAGTGAATTATTAGCTGCTTCAGTAAGAGCATACAATTATGGAAATTCCTATTTTTTAATAGTAACTAAAACATATAATGATGTAAGGTTAGTAGGTACTCCACCTGATGCAGTAGGAAAGTTTGGTGGTGACACAGATAACTGGGTATGGCCAAGACATACAGGTGATTTTTCTATTTTTAGGATTTATGCAAATGGTGAAAACCAACCCGCAGAATTTAATGATTCTAATGTTCCTTATAAACCAGCACAGCATCTTAGAGTCTCACTAGATGGTATAAATGAAGGTGATTTTACTATGGTGTTCGGATTCCCAGGAAGAACTGAGCAGTTTCTAACTTCTGATGCAGTAGAATATGTAATTAATGAATCCAACCCTATGCGTATTCAAATGAGAGATGAGAGTTTGAATATCATAGACGCAGCCATGAGGGCAGACGAAAAAACGAAAATACAATACGCATCTAAACAATCAGGAATTAGCAATGCCTGGAAAAAATGGAGAGGCCAAAACAGAGGGCTAAAACTAATGGATGCTTTAGGACAGAAAAAAACTTTAGAATCCGAATTTCAAAAAATGGCTAAAGGAGAGGAACGCTATAAAGACGTTCTATCTGATTTAATGGAATTACAAGGAAAGAACAAATCATTTAAAAAAGCCAGGGAATTATTCATAGAATACTACTATTATGGTCCAGAAATTCTATCGTTTGCTAGAGACATGTCGAAGTATGGGAGTGATTATTTTGAATTAGAATTAGAAGAAGAAAGAAAAGCTTTAAAGGAAAAATTCACCAAAAAGGTCAATAATTATTTTGACGATTATAATCCAAATATTGACAAAGAAATATTTTTAGTTCTAACTCCCTTATATTCTAAATATTTAGATGATTCTTTAGAACCTGCTGAACTATTAGCAGGAAAAAATGGGTGGGAAGCATATGCAAATAAGGTGTACAAGAACAAAGTGTTAATCGATCGAGAAAGTTGTTTGAGTTATATCACTAACATTTCGAAAGGCAAGCATAAAAAATTCAAAAAATCAAAAGCATCTAAATTGGCTAATCAGGTAGTAGATGTTTTTTATGCCAAAGCGCTTCCATCTTACAGAGAATTTAACGGAGAAATAGATTCCAAGATGAAAATCTACACAGAAGGATTGATGAAGTTTTTTCCTAATAAAGATTACTGGGCTGATGCCAATTCAACATTACGTTTAACTTATGGTAAAGCTGAAGGAAGTGAACCAAGAGATGGGATGATGTATAAGTTTTACACTACGGCCGATGGGATTTTGACTAAAAATGCTAGTGGTTTAAAAGACTATGAGTTGCCAGAAGATTTAGTAGCTCTTTTAAAAACTGAAGAGTATGGAAAGTATGCCGATGAGGATGGAGAACTTAGAGTGTGCCTTACGGGTTCTAATCATACTACTGGTGGAAATTCTGGAAGCCCTGCGTTAAACGGCAAAGGACATTTGGTAGGACTGAATTTTGATCGATCTTGGGAAAGTACGATGAGTGACATTATGTTTGATCCAAATCAATGTAGAAATATCATGGTAGACATAAGATATGTCTTGTTTATTATAGATAAATATGCAGGAGCTACTAGATTAATTGACGAGATGGACTTAGTGAAAACTGGTGAATCTAAAGCAGATACCAAATAAATTTCCAATAATCCTACGACAATTGATGTCGCAGTCTTACTAACCTGGTATAGACTTCATGAGTAATAGAATAAAAATCTATTCTCATGAAAGTATCATTTCCATTCATAAAACTATTTGGAATTCCCATAGCTAAGCTAAACATGGAAGAAACTATCCAGTTTGTAGCAGAAGCTATATCTCAAAAGAAGCAATTGCACCATTGTGTAGTTAACGCAGGGAAAATTGTTTCCATGCAAAAAGATGATGAATTAAAGAAAAGTGTGCTCGAAGCTGACTTAATTAATGCTGATGGGATGGCAGTAGTTTGGGCTGCCAAATTTTGTGGTAAGCCACTTCCAGAAAGAGTTACAGGGGTAGATTTGATGATTAATCTAGTAAAGATGGCACATGCAAATGGCCATTCTTGTTATTTTCTAGGAGCCAAAGAAGAGATAGTTAAAAAAGTAGTAGATGTTTACACAGATGAGTATTCTAGCAAAGTTGTAGCAGGATACCACAATGGCTATTTTACAACTGATGAAGCACCTTCCATAGCCGATAAGATTTCGGAAAGTGGAGCTAACATTCTCTTTGTAGCTATCACATCACCTAAAAAGGAGATATTCTTAAATCAGAATAAAGATAGACTTACTAATGTCAATATGATAATGGGAGTTGGAGGTAGTTTTGATGTAATCGCAGGTAAAGTAGAAAGAGCTCCAGTTTGGATGCAGGAAGCTGGACTAGAGTGGTTCTACAGATTTATTCAAGAGCCTAGAAGCTGTCTCTTATACACATCTACGAGCCCACGAGACCTCTCTACATCTCGTATGC
>CAJXOV010000360.1 GCA_913057815.1 uncultured Flavobacteriales bacterium | reverse complement strand
CGAGATGTAGAGAGGTCTCGTGGGCTCGGAGATGTGTATAAGAGACAGGAAGAATCTAATTCTGGTAACTCAACTGTGAGTAGTGAAGCTTCAAGTCCTGAAAGCATTACCGAAGAGGATTTCAACCCTACAGAATCGGATGATGACTATTATGAGAGATTCCCAGATGCAGCTGAAGCCAATCAAATAGAAGTATTGAGTGGATTGTTTTACACGGTTCAGGTAGGAGTTTATTCGAAGCCTGTTCCTAGTAAGCAGATCTATGATATTTCACCGCTAAATTCGGAACGATTAACCAATAACAACATTAGATACACCACAGGTATTTATAATAACCTTCAGGAAGCGGTAAGAAGAAAAGAACAGGTACAAAGCTTAGGAATAGGAGATGCATTCGTAACGGCTTATTATAACGGGAAAAGAATTAGTATTTCTGCTGCTAAACAGAAATTCACTGAATCAGGAATAGAAGTGACCGAAGTGTCTAATCAATTGGCTGACGATAGAAATACAAGCATCGAACCTATCATTACAGAAGCTCGACCGATTGAGAAAGTAGAATATGTAATTTATATAGGGACATTTAAAAACGAAGTTCCAGCTAGTGTAGCTAAAGCCATGTTATTCTTAGAAGAATCAAGGGGAATTATCCAAGAGAAAAAGGGAGATGAAGTAACCTACTTTACAAGGCCTGTAAAATCTGAAGCTACGGCTAAAATTATCCAGCAGGAATTTGAATCTTATGAGGTCTACTCGACTGAGATTAGGGAGATTAATGAGTAGTTAAACTATTATTGGTTCAATACTCTAACCTCCTCCAACGCCTCTTCATAAAGCTTCTCATATCTAGAAAGTACTTTAGATATATCGAATTCTTTAGCTCGTTCTAAAGCTTGTTTTTTAAACTTTTCCAGTCTTTTCTCAGATTCGAGTAAGTAGATTGAGTGCTTCGCCATTTCCTCTATGTCTCCTACATTACTCATCATTCCTGAAACGCCATGTCTATTAACTTCCGGGATACCTCCAGTATTACTCGATACTACAGGAACTCCAGCAGCCATAGCTTCTAAAGCAGCTAGTCCAAAACTCTCTTGTTCTGAAGGAAGCATAAATAGATCTGCTATGCTGAGAACCTCGGTTGGGTTTTTAAGTTTTCCTACTAACATTACATCATCACAAATGCCATACTCGCGGCACATCTGACTGACCTTGTTTCTGTCGGGACCATCACCTACCAATACTAACTTGGCTTTTACTTCTTTTCTAACTAAGTTGAATATTTCTATAATATCTGGAATACGTTTAACAGGTCTAAAATTAGAAATATGAGCTATTATTTTTTCTCCATTAGGCGCATAGCTCTGTCTGAGTTCTTCATTAGGCGTGTAACTGTCTTGGTCCATTCTTATGAAGTTAGGAATAACCTCGATGTCTTTATTCACACCAAATAGCTTGTAGGTGTCATTTTTAAGACTGCTGGAAACTGCAGTTACTCTGTCACTCTTATTTATAGCGAAGCTTATCACAGGCTCGAATGATGCATCCTTACCCAATAAAGTAATATCTGTTCCGTGTAAAGTGGTGATAACAGGAATATGGATGTCTTCTTCCGCTAAAATTTTCTTAGCCATGTAAGCTGCCGAAGCATGAGGAATAGCATAATGTACATGGAGTAAATCTAACTGTTCATGTTTTACTACATCTACCATCTTACTGGCTAAAACCAATTCATATGGAGGGTAGTCAAAAAGTGGATATTCAGAGACATTCACTTCATGATAGAATATGTTTTTTCTGAAAGATCCTAGTCTGACTGGTTGGTTATACGTAATGAAGTGAACAAGATGTCCTTTGTCGGCTAGTTCCTTTCCTAACTCTGTAGCTACTACACCGCTACCGCCAAAAGTGGGGTAACATACTATACCTATTTTCATTGTTTCTTATGCTTATGAATTTCGCTGTTCAGCTTTATCTATAGCATCGTAGAGAACCTGTTGAATATCTGTTCTGATATTCATTTTTAGCAGTTTTCTATTTCCAGCATTAGGATAAACTCTGTTAGACAAAAATACATAAACTAAGTCCTTTTCTGGGTCAGCCCAAACAAGAGTTCCTGTGAACCCACTATGGCCGAAACTCGAGGCAGAAGCACTGTTACAGGCTGGTCCTGAATCTGGATTCATCACGGGTTTATCAAATCCTACACCTCTTCTGTTTTTATCCTTGGCAAAATGAGCTGTATTGTAAAAATCAAATGTGGTATTATTGAAAAATTGCTCACCTGCGTAATTTCCTCCATTCAGAAATAATTGCATAATGGTAGCTATATCATACCCATCAGAAAAAAGCCCTGCATGACCACATGCACCACCTAACATAGCAGCACCGGGATCATGTACATATCCTCTGACCACTTGATTTCGGAAAATTCTATCATTCTCAGTAGGTGCTATATTATTTTTATTTATCCTTTTTAAAGGATGGTAGCCAATTGTTTTTAAACCCAAAGGATTATAGAAATTATCAGTCACATAGTTTTCTAAACTTGACTCAGTCATGCTAGGAAACATTTTATAAATCAGGTAGTATCCTAAATCGGAGTATTTGTAATTTCTTTTATCTCTTAGTGGATTGGTCAGAATTTTACAATACATACTATCTGCATAGGAGTGATCTATATAAAGTTTATCAGCTACTTTGCTATACCCATCCTTAGGAAAGGTTCGGTAATATTTATTCGATGGAATTTTATTTACCAATGTGTAATCATAGAAAGGAATCCAAGGTTTTAAACCAGCCGTATGGCTCAGCATTTCTTTTAAATTCATGTTGAAATAAGCCGAAGTGTCTGCTATTTCAGGCATATAATCACATAAGTTATAGTTTGGGTCGAATTTGTTTTGATCGGTAAGCTGTAAAAGTGATAGGGTAGTAGAAGCTATTTTGGTGATGCTAGCCAAATCATAAACAGTTTCACTAGTTACTTTTTTCTTCTTCTCGTATGTCTGATATCCATAGCTTCTATCTACTATAATATTACCTTCTTTAATAGCCAAAACTCTGCATCCTGGATACGCTTTTTCTTTGATACCGTTTAAAGCTATTTTATCAATGTCTTTTAAATCTTCCGTGTTTAGCCCTAGTTCAAAAGGAGAAACATTACGTCTGATTCTTATGGTTTTATCTATTTTAAGTCCATCACCTTCCATAAACTGTCCTGCAGAAACGGGGAGTGTGCCTGAAACTGCTACAGCTCCGATTATGGCATCTGCAGTAGCTTTTTGGGCTTCTTTAGAATCTTGATATGCTAAGATAATAGTTGAGAAATTATCTAAATTTTCAAGCTTGTATAAACTGTATGCATTGGTATAAATATTTAAAACACTTTCTTTACTCTTGTCAATTTTACTGAGGAGTAGGTTTACATTATCGGTAATTCCAAAATCATTTTTAGGTTTATTAGAAGTGCCCATAATGCTGTCTCTTATACACATCTCCGAGCCCACGAGACCTCTCTA
>CAJXOV010000359.1 GCA_913057815.1 uncultured Flavobacteriales bacterium | reverse complement strand
AAAACCTATATTTGATAGATTACTCATATTCTATTCTTTTTAATGCACCACAACGTACGTGTATGTCCACCGGTATACATACACGAATTTCAAAATCCTCACAAATATAGCACATAACTAATTAGCTAAAAGAAGGTTAAGACACCACGGCTCAACCAAAGAAAAATGTTACATATCCGTCTAAGTAAATATTTCCCTTGTACTTTTTACTCCTTCTTAGCCCGCTCCCAATAAACATCCATTTCAGCCAGGCTCATCTCCCCCATTTCTTTTCCATCTTTGGCACTTTCTGTTTCTAAGAATTGAAATCGCTTGATGAATTTCCTGTTTGTTCTCTCTAATGCTTCATCTGGGTTTATGTCCTTAAAACGGGCAAAGTTTACCAGCGAAAACAGCACATCTCCAAATTCATCTACCATCTTATCACTTCCCGCATCTGCCTCTACTTTAAACTCTTCCATCTCTTCCTGCACCTTCTCCCACACTTGGTGATCATGCTCCCAGTCAAATCCTACTCCTCTTACTTTATCTTGAATTCTGGTAGCTTTAACTAATGAAGGAAGCCCTTTAGGAACACCGCTTAACACACTCTTATTTCCTTCTTTAAGCTTCAGCTTCTCCCAATTGGCTTTTACTTCTTCTTCATCTTTCACTTCTTCATCTCCATAAATATGAGGATGTCTATGAATCAATTTATCACAAATACCATTCAATGAATCTGCTATATCAAAACTGCCCTTTTCAGAACCAATTTTAGAATAAAACACCATATGAAGCATTACATCTCCTATTTCCTTTTTTATTTCCTCTAAATCATTATCCAAAATAGCATCGGTAAGTTCATACATCTCTTCTATGGTAAGATGCCTTAGTGACTCCAATGTTTGCTTTTTATCCCAAGGACATTTCTCCCTTAATTCATCCATTATATCCAGCAGTCTTCCGAATGCTTCTAACTTTTGTTCTCTTGAATTCATGTGATTTTAATCTGACACAAAAATAGAAGTTAGAACACCATTGATATATCATTAAATTTGTAGTTATGAAGGATTATTTAACCATCCTTGCTGCTTTACTTTTTTGCGTTGCAACGCCTCTCCAATCTCAATCACAAGAGGATTACATACTTTCTAAAGACGAATTATCTACACACATAGTTAATTTGAGTTTTAATCGAGGTTTTCTAATGACCCATTATGATTTAATGGACTACTATCTAGAAAACAAAACACTAGGTATAAAACTCAGTATAGAAAAAGTATTAAAAGGCGGCTGGACCGATTCCTATTCTCACATAACCCGAGGAATTGAAATTTACAGAACCAGCTTAGGAAATAATGAAATACTCGGTCATGCCACTCATCTTATAGGATACGGAAACATAGGAATTCACTCAAAAGGAAAAGGAAGACTTAAAATGGGTGCTGGAATAGCCGTTCTAACAGAAAAGTTTGATTTAGATAAGAACATTAAAAATGCCAACATAGGCTCTAATCTGAATGCTGGCGTAGTGTTCGAGTACAGTTTTCCGTTTATTGTTAAGGGAAACATGGCCATCTCTCCTTCTATTCGTTTTACGCATTACTCTAACGGATCATATAAACTTCCTAACCTAGGCTTAAACGTAGTGTCAGCGGGCATAGGCATTGAAAGACATTTAGTGAACGAATCTATTGTTTCAGATGTAGTTCCTAAATCCTTGGAAAAACAAAGATTGAGCACTGGAATTACCATTGGGCGCAGTCAATACAGCAATCCTGAATCTGACATTTACAACAACTATAATTTCAATTTGCATTACATAAATTCTAGCCGTTCTAAACTAATATGGGGAATAGGAACTGACATTCATTATAACGAGTCATACCATAACTACGCTAAAAATGACCCTAATTCAAAAAATTCTCTTACGGCATTAGAATCTACCAGAACTGGACTCACGGGAATTACAGGATTTACTTTAGGAGCTACAGAAATACATATTAATGTTGGTTACTACCTTTATGATAAACAGAAATTAGACGGTGCTTTGTACCAGAGATTATATCTGCTCACCCGATTAGGATCAGGATTCAGATTTAAGGTGGCTATAAAGGCACATAACGCTAAAGCAGAAACAGTAGAAATAGGCATCAATAAAGATTTATGGAAAAACTAAAACTCTTCATCGCCTTCTCTATTTCTATTTTTCTTCTAAATAGTTGCAACAAGGAAAACGCTCCTGACTGTTTTCGATCAACCGGTGAAACTGTTAGTGAATCCAATGCTCTTTCTGAAAACATCACTAAAATCATAGTTTACGATAATATTGGCATCCGACTTATAAATACTAATGAAAGTGAATTTAAACGCACACTTACCGGAGGAAAGAACCTACTAAACGACATTACCTTCGAAGAAGAAAACGGAGTATTGACTATAAAAAACGAGAACAAATGCAATTGGGTAAGAGAATACACATCCTTCAATATCATCATTGAAAGCAACTCTATAAACCACATTTACAACTATGGCTCAGAAGGAGTTATTATTGAAGATTTCTCAGGAGGAAGTTTCACTTTTGAACAAGAGTCTTCGCTAGCTGACAATCTAATAAGCTTTTACGGAAATGAGTTAAGAATTAACATGCATACCGGAGCGGGTACTTCTGATGTTAACGGTGAAGCAGAACAGCTTTTCTTATACTCAAATGGCCTGAGCAGTATCGATGCCTCTAAAATTATCAGCCCTGACATTTTTGCTAATAATTCAGGTAGAAACAATTTGATTACCGCTCCTATAGATTACATGCATGCATATATAGGCGGAAGCGGATCTATTCTTCACAATAACCCATCTGCTAGTATCAGCACTGAAATCATAGGCTCAGGAACACTAGAATATTCTGATTATTAAAAATACTAATGTGAAAAGTATGTGATCAGAAAGTGAATTTTCTCGGGCATAATACTACTATCTTTGTACTATGAATTGGCAGTTGATCTTATTAACCATTTTACTATTAGCAGTAGCTTTCGCAGGAATTGCTATAAAAATTCTGGTAAAAAAGGATGGAGAATTTTCAGGGACTTGCGCCAGCAATAATCCGGTTTTGAATGACTCTGGAGAATCCTGTTCTCTATGTGGTGCTAAGCCTGATGAGCGTTGCAAAAATCCTGAATCAGAAAACCCTAAAAAGTCTTAGCCTTCTTCTTATTGTTGATTAATGGCCATTTTATTGATTCTAACAGACTGTCAAAACATAGCTAATTAACTTAGATTTGCCTTCATAAATCAAGGCAAAATGTCGACTAATTCTAAGACCACCACTTCTCCAAAAAAAATACTTAAATCAGTTTTTGGTTATCCTGAATTTAGAGATAAACAAGAGCATATTATCAATGCTACTTTAGAAGGAAAGGATAGTTTAGTTATTATGCCAACAGGAGGCGGAAAGTCCTTGTGTTACCAAATTCCCGCTCTTTGTACTGAGGGTTTTACATCTGTCTCTTATACACATCTCCGAGCCCACGAGACCTCTCTACATC
>CAJXOV010000358.1 GCA_913057815.1 uncultured Flavobacteriales bacterium | reverse complement strand
TCTATTCGTCGGCAGCGTCAGATGTGTATAAGAGACAGGGATTGATAGTTCGTTATTCCACATGCGCCTCTTGAGCGATAATCGAAAGGTTGTTTTTGGATTTTGGAAGAGCATTTAAAGAAGGAAGAATTATTACTCTCACTAAAATATTGAATGATTTAGTCTTTGTTTTTTCGTGCCCGTTAGGCTGTCGCTCGGGGTGCGTTTTGATGTTGAAATTCACATCTATATTAATAACCCAATTCAAAGTGTTTTTAAAAATTGGGGTAATGCGTTTCTTTAGGTGTGCCGCCTGAGCGGTGGTCGAAGTGCTGTTTTTGGATGAGAAACATAAACACTAATTTGGGAGTTCGGAGTATGAGGATTAGTAGAAAGGACTAATATTATAAGTAGCAGTAGTGGTTTTAGTAATCTAAACTCTAAAATCTACGTACGTAGACCACATGGTTCCACGTGGAACAATTTGACCACGGAAGCCCTGAAAGTACTGTTTTTATTATCTGCCTAAGTAGACTAATAAGATAGAAACATCATTAGGGCTCACTCCAGATATACGTGAAGCTTGACCTATAGAAGCTGGTTTTATTTCTGTAAGTTTCCCTTTAGCTTCTGCGCTGAGCCCACCAAGTTTTGAGTAATCCAAATCTTCTGGAATCCATACATGTTCTAATTTAGTGAGTTTAGAGGCCATTAATTCCTCTTTAGAAATGTATCCCTCATATTTGATCTGAATCTCTGTCTGCTCGATAATCTCTTGGTTAGAGATGTCTGATAAATGCTCTTTTAGTGTAGGAATGTTGTTTACAAGGTGCTCTATATGAACCTGAGGACGGGTTAATACTGACACCATTTTTACCTTTTGTTTAATAGGTGGAGTGTTCAATAATTCCAACTGAGGATTTATTTCTTCGGGAGATACACTTTTGGTTTTTATAAACTTGATGGCTTTTTCTGTTCTTTCTCGCTTTTCCTCTGAAAGCCTGAAACGCTCATCATTAGCTAAACCTAGCTTATGAGCCCTAGCTGTTAGACGCTGATCTGCATTGTCCTGACGTAAAAGTATTCTGTACTCAGCTCTAGAAGTAAACATTCTATACGGTTCATCAGTTCCTTTGGTAATTAAATCATCAATTAGAACTCCGATATATGCCTCAGAACGGTTGAGAATAAATGGTTCTTGACCAGTGTGGTTCAGGTGTGCATTGATTCCCGCCATTAATCCTTGGCAGGCTGCTTCTTCATATCCTGTGGTTCCATTTATCTGTCCAGCAAAATAAAGGCCGTCTACCAATTTAGTTTCTAAAGTGTGCTTTAACTGCGTAGGAGGGAAGTAATCATATTCTATGGCATATCCTGGACGAAACATTTTAGCATGCTCAAATCCCGGAATTAATTTCATGGCTTTCATCTGCACATCTTCAGGTAGAGATGTAGAAAAGCCGTTTACATATATTTCTACTGTATCCCATCCTTCTGGCTCTACGAATATTTGATGTCTAGGACGCTCTGAAAAACGCTCTATTTTATCTTCTATACTTGGACAGTATCTAGGGCCTAATCCCTGAATTCTTCCATTAAACATAGGAGAACGGTCGAATCCGGTTTTTAGAACATCATGCACGTTTTCATTCGTATATGTCATGTGACATGAACGCTGAGTCTTTAGAAAATCCTTTGTAAGGAAACTAAAAGCTACAGGGTTTTTGTCTCCTGGCTGTTCTTCCATTTGAGAGTAATCAAGAGATCGGCCGTCTACCCTAGGAGGAGTTCCTGTTTTCATTCTTCCAGACTCAAATCCTAAATCATTTAAACATTCCGTAATTCCGAATGCTGCAGATTCTCCTGCTCTTCCGCCACCGAAAGTTTTTTCTCCTAAATGGATAAGACCATTTAAGAATGTTCCGCTGGTAAGTATTACTGTTTTGGATTTGATTTCTACTCCCATAGCGGTTTTTACACCAGTGATTTTTCCGCCTTCTACTAATAACGAGCTGGCCATATCTTGCCAAAAATCTACATTAGGAGTTCGTTCTAACATCAGTCTCCACTCTGTCATAAACATCAATCGGTCATTCTGAGTTCGAGGACTCCACATAGCAGGTCCTTTAGAACGGTTGAGCATTTTGAATTGAATGGCAGATTTATCAGACACTATTCCAGAGTATCCACCCAAGGCATCTATTTCTCTTACGATTTGTCCCTTGGCTATTCCTCCCATGGCAGGATTACAACTCATTTGACCTATCGTATTCATATTCATTGTGATAAGTAGAACTTTAGAGCCTAGGTTGGCAGCAGCAGCGGCCGCTTCATTTCCTGCGTGACCGGCACCTACTACTATTACATCATATTCTGGAAGCATTCTAAAACAGTTTGAAGTTCATGGTTTGGAGTTTTTGATTCCTCCAGACGCTGAACTATTGCGGTGCAAAGGTAATTATAAAGAATGGGCGATTTGTTGTGAAGCTAAACACAACTGTTGATTTATAGGAATTAGATAAAGAATTAAAAGTCTCGTTTCCTTAAATAATAGTCCTCTTTGGTACGCATAGTCTTAGCTTGTTTCTCAGACTTATCTTTGTACCCGCATAAGTGAAGCACTCCGTGAATGATTACTCGATGCATTTCATCTAGTGCCGCAATGCTTAAATTCTTAGCATTTTCTTTTACTCGGTCTACACTGATGTAGATTTCAGAGGAGATGATTCCATCTTCGGTGTAATCGAAAGTGATGATATCTGTGTAGGTGTCGTGATTTAGATGTTCTTGATTGATTTTAAGCAAGTAATCATCCGTACAAAAAATATAAGAAATTTCCGCAAGCTGTCTTACTTCATCTTTAATAGTGGAAGTAATCCAAGAGGAAATGAGACGTTTGTTTTTAAGGATATAAGAAGTATCCGCGTTATGGAAATGGATTTTTTTCACCGCGTGATCTGGTGTTACAGGATAAATATGTAATTAAAGGGATTAGTTTAAAGCTTTAAACTCAAGCTCAACCACTCTTCCGTTTTCTTCAAAATTACATCCATCAGCTAGATTCTTCATTAAGAAAACACCTCTACCGTTAGGTTTCTCTATATTTTCTGGAGCTGTAGGATCTGGAAGATTATCATAATCGAATCCAGGACCTTCATCTGAAATAGTAAAATGGATAGAAGTTTCGTCAGTTTTTACGCTAACGACAACTTTTTTTGATGGATCCAATTTATTTCCATGAACCATGGCATTATTAACACCCTCTGTCATAGAGATAAGGATGTTTCCGTAATACTCTTCATTAACGTTAAGAGTTTCACAGATTTCGTCTATAAGATTCTCCACTATGTGAATATTCTCTGCTACTGATTCGAAGCTTATTTCTCTATGTTCCACGCTCGTCACTGGTTGTTTATTTGTGTATTTCTAGCGCTCCAAGTTATTAAAATATTCGTTTACTTTTTCCTTGTAGTAAGGTTTCAGTGAAGGAGGGGTTGTTTTTAGCATCTCTATCTCTCGCTCTCTTTCTTCTAAATATTTTTTATAGTCGGCAGGCGC
>CAJXOV010000357.1 GCA_913057815.1 uncultured Flavobacteriales bacterium | reverse complement strand
CATCTCAGCGTAATCGTTAGATTCGACCTTACCTGATTCTAAATTTTGTCTAATTAAAGCATAATGCTCGGCAGCACCTGTAAATCCTTGTTCTGCAACTTCTCCAACTCTAGGAGAGTATACTGATGCATTTTCGGAAGTCGGTGAGAAAAGAACTCCTATGGCTAAAGCCACTAATGCTATTGAAAATAAAGCTATTCTCGTCTTCATGTTATTTGATATTACATTTTGGTTTGGACGGGCAATTTACAATAAATTGCCAAGCAAAATATTACAAACTTCGTCCAGAAAAATCATATTATATACATCTCAAAGATGTCATTAAAAAGAATGAAAAACTTAAAACAGGTGTTTTTCAGCGTGATAACTACTTCGAACAAGCGGTCCACTTTCTACGTACCTAAAGCCTTTTGACAGTCCAATCTCTTTGAATTCCTCAAAAATCTCAGGAGTTACAAACTCCACAACTGGCAAGTGCTTAGGAGTAGGTTGGAGATATTGCCCTAAAGTCAATACATCTACATCAACACTTCTAAGGTCATCCATAGTCTCAATAACCTCGTCATAAGTCTCCCCTAGTCCCAGCATGACACCAGACTTAGTTTTCATTCCTCCTCCTTTCAATCTTCTTAAAACCTCTAAACTTCTATTATACTTCGCTTGGATTCTAACAGACTTAGTTAACCTCCTCACTGTCTCCAAATTATGAGACACTATTTCTGGCTTGACATCAATAATGCGTTGCAAATTTTTCCAATTCCCAGCAAAATCAGGAATTAAAGTTTCTAAAGTTGTAGTAGGTGATTGATAGCGGATAGCATTAACCGTTTTCACCCAAATTTCTGCTCCACCATCTGGTAAATCATCTCTATCTACACTAGTAATGACCGCATGTTTCACCTCCATTAACTTAACACTACGAGCAACTTTCCCAGGCTCAAATTCATCTACAGATTCAGGCTTTCCTGTGATAACAGAACAAAATCCACAACTCCTAGTACAGATATTCCCCAGAATCATAAACGTAGCTGTTCCTTCTCCCCAACACTCACCCATATTTGGACAATTACCACTTTCACAAATAGTGTGCAAACCGTGCTCGCTTACCAGCCCTCTTACTTTCTTATAGCTCTCACCAGTAGGTAGCTTGACCCTTAGCCATTTTGGCTTCGGAGTTCTTATCTTCTTTTCTTCAATCACTTTTAAACTTATCTTTTAACATATTTTTTTCCTATAGAGTAGGAAATGAAAATGGATGGAAAAAACTGCAAATTGTTAGCCTCTTCAATCATGATTGGCACTTTTTCGGAAAAAGCCTCTAAGCTCACTCCTGCCTCCACTTGTTGGATCCCATCATTTTCTCCACTGTATTCGAACAAAGCAGAGAACTTAGCAGAGACACCGTAAGCTAGACTAATCTTGTCCAGCCCGTTTAAAAAATTTGCCCGGCCATTAATAACACTAAAATCATGAATGTCTGGGTCATACCTCTCAACAGACACTACATCATCTAACAAAGGATTAGACACCTCAACATAAACTGGTTTAAGAAAACCTATTTCAGGACCAATTTTCCAGCTATACCCTATAGCAACAGCTCCATGTCTGATTTTATCTGATAAAATCTTCTTTTCCCCAATTAAAAAACGTAAAGCCTGAAATGAGTTTAATTTGCCGTAAGCAAATCTTCTTGAATTATCTCTACCGTTATTTTGCAGCTTAAATTCTTTTGGATGCTTGAGCTTCACTAGCTCAAAACCCTTAACTCTTACTTTATAAAACCCCTCATATTTACCTGAATATAGCTGAACACCCCATCCATTGGTACTAATCTGACCACCTCCAAAAAATTGATTTGAATAAATGACACTTGGTCCATCATAAGCACCTTGTCCAAGCATTACTTGTCCAAAACCTAGCAAAAGTGTAAAAATCAACAAGTATCTCATCAGTCTTCAAATTTAGCAATATTTTAGCATTTAAAGAAGTTAACCAATGTCTAAAATATCTTTAGAATATAACGGAGGATTGCGTAATAATCTTACTCATGAAGCGTCAAAAACAAACATTCTTACTGATGCTCCAAAAGATAACAATGGCAAGGGAGAATCATTTAGCCCCACAGATTTAGTAGCATCCGCTTTAGCAGCATGCATGGTAACCATTATAGGCATCCAAGAAGAGAGTCTAAGTTTTGGAATCACAAAAATGTCAGCGGAAGTAGAAAAAATAATGGAAAGCAATCCAAGAAGGATAGCCGAAGTTAAAATTGAGCTGAATATAGATACCAATTCTCAACTCTCAGAATTACAAATGAAAAACATATACGCAATAGCCAAAAACTGCCCAGTGGCACTTAGCTTAAAGAAGGAACTAAAACAATCAGTTAAGATTAATTTTACTCATTAATTTCTTCTAGTTGATCATAAGCAGCACAAGATGGCTTAGAAGAACGACAAGAAGAAAGCGAAATGCTAATTAAAGCAACAGCTATTAATATAGATGCGATTTTTTTCATGATGGGTATTTATTTTTCCAGCAATACCAACAAATTTATTTCATTATACTGCGAATATCTGGAATAGGTTTCAAATTTTATAAACAAGTTTCATTCCTAATATTAAATAACCAAGTTTAGAATTCGTTATTGTATCCCTAAAGCAACTTATTGAAGTTTATAATCCTAATATCATTCACTATAGTGATCCAAACAATCCCCTTTTCACAAACACCTGAAAACTGGGAGCATGTCATTTTAGTCAATGAGGATCATGAGGTGTTACTCAAATCAAAGAAAAACTATGGCACACCGGAGAAAGTTTTGCAACGCGTTAGCAAACACCTTCTAGAACACCAAATTCTAGGTTACCTAAATTCTGAAATAAAGGAAACTGGAATCAGTAATGACACCTTGAATCTACTTTTGATAAAAGGTAAGCATTTCAAAATAGAAACCATTCGCACTGACGGATTTGGGAATACTGACAAAAAAACCTGGGAAAGCGCAGAAAATGTTTTGGCTACAATTAAAACTGAAATTGGCACACTAGAAAACAATGGTTTTCCATTTGCTGAAATCAATACCAAAAGCTCAATAGATAACAATACAATAAAGCTCGATATTAATCTTTCCAAAGGACCATTCATTCAATTTGACAGCCTAATCATTATCGGGGAACAATCAATAGACTACAAAAGTTTAACTAAACTTTTAAACTTTAAAACTGGCACGCCATACTCAGAAACATACATCAATGAGATACAAATCACTGCGAATGCTAATAAGTACTTTGAGCTAAGTCAGCCAACACATGTCATTTTCAGAAACAATACTGCAAGCGTTGTAATAAAACTGAAAAATAAAAAATCGAGTAAATTCGATGGAATCGTTGGAATTCAACCTTCGGATGTGGGATCCACAAGCATTACCGGTCTTCTGAATCTAGAGCTAATTAACTCGCTTAAAAAGGGTGAAGAATTCTCTATCAACTGGGAAAGACTTCAAAGCCAAAATCAACGACTAAATATGAGAATTAAGAC
>CAJXOV010000356.1 GCA_913057815.1 uncultured Flavobacteriales bacterium | reverse complement strand
GAGATGTAGAGAGGTCTCGTGGGCTCGGAGATGTGTATAAGAGACAGCATCGGGAGAGATTGTTGGTTTTTTAGGTCCTAACGGAGCAGGGAAATCTACTATGATGAAAATTATTACTGGATATTTCCCTCCTAACGAAGGTGAAATTCATGTGATAGGATTAGATGCTGTCGAGAATTCACTAGAAGTAAGAAAGAAAGTAGGTTACTTGCCTGAGCATAACCCACTCTATCCTGAAATGTATGTCACTGAATATCTAAGATTCGTGGCTGGGATTTATAAGGTGAAGGATAAAAAAAATAGGGTAGAGGAGATCATTAAAATGGTAGGACTGTCTCCCGAGAGACATAAAAAGATTCAGGAATTAAGTAAGGGTTATAAGCAGCGTGTGGGGTTAGCACAAGCGTTGATTCATGATCCAGATGTGCTTATTTTAGATGAACCTACCTCAGGTTTAGACCCTAATCAGTTGGTAGAAATAAGAAAGCTTATCAGAGATATCGGAAAAGAGAAAACAGTAATGCTTTCTACTCACATTATGCAGGAAGTAGAAGCTATTTGTGACCGAGTTATAATTATTGATGAAGGAAAAATAGTAGCCGATGCTCCCGTTTCAGAGATGAAAAACATGGGAAATGCGGAAGGTTATATATTGGAAGTTGAAGTAAACGAAGCTATTTCTGAAGAATTACTTTCTGTAATAACTGGAGTGGACAAGGTGATTTCAAACAGCGGATTAAATTATTCAATTGAAATTTCCAGCTCTAAAGATATAAGAGCAGAAATATCCAAAGCAATTTCAGATGATGGTAAAGCTGTCCTGTCTATGGTAAGAAAAGAGAAGAGCATGGAGGATGTGTTTAAGGAGTTGACTAGGTAGATAAAGTTTATTTCTTTCAGTCTTTATTCACGAAAACCTAATTGAATTTTGCAACAAATGATATTTTATGATTGATGAAAACCTAACTAAAGGTGCTTTATTAGAAGTAGATAAGTCTAAAAAAAAGATGAATAGATCTTGGTTAGCTGTTAAATTGATAGCTGATTTTATGACTGAACACCTTAAATCTCTTTTTTCAGGAACTATTTCATTTGTGATGGCATCTGGTACTATTTGTATGGCTTGTTCAATAGTGGCTATCTTGTCTATGTCATCTGATATAAATGAAGCGCTTGGTAATTCTACAAGGGAAGTTAAAGACTGGCTGTACGTTAGTGTATTCCATCATGTGCCTACTACAGCCAAGTATTTAGGAATTATTTGTGTGTCCTTGCTTGCTGTTTCTGTAAAGCGAAATATCGAGTTGTCAGAAAAGCCTGGTCTTACATTAAAGAAAATGTTTCGGTTAATTCCAACTAACACCTGGTATTATTTTGTGTTTGGATTTATAGCTGTTTTATTATTAAATAACTTCCTCTATAAAGATGTTTTCGAAGTTGATATCCTAGGCATGGGTTTTATTTCAGTCGATGAGTATAGTTCTGATGGTCACAAAGGAGTTACTCAATGGGTAAATACATTCGTCAACTTTTTAAAGGATATCGTACCTTATGTGATCGGTTCTTTTATTTTTATTTTTTCTCAAACTACTAAAGAAAATAGAAAGCGAATCTCCTGTTTTAGAGTGATGATTTCATCAGTGCTCTTATGTTTTGCAGTAGATACGATTTATTTGGGGTTGTCCTACGAGATTACTAGTTTACTAGCTCAGCCAATTCATTTGCTGTTTAGAACAGCAGCTGTATCACAGTTATTTATTTGGTCGATTTATGTGCCTATGACTAGTTTTTTCGCATTGTTAATGGCTGGAGTTTTTATGTCAACTCTTGAGGTTGAATTAGAAACCAAAGGTATAATCGAGGAAGAATAATAGCTGGAATTAGTGTACAAACGAATCATATATACGTTCGTGTATTAACTCATATTTATGGAGGGTGATTCCACAATTGTTACAATCAAAGTTGGGTGCTTTAATTATAATTGAATCATCCTTTACAAATAAGGTAAAGGTAGTCCCGCAAGGAAATCCAGAAGCTGGAGTAATTGCGTTTATGTTTAATTGTACGAGTATGATTAAACGGGGGTATGCTATTAATGGCTGATTGAATAAGTTATTTTTCCTTTTGAATACTCATAATTATGACTGTTCACATCACAATTGTTACAATTAAAATCAGGAGCTCTTATCGTTTTGATCAAATTTCCATTCTGGAAAATATCAAATTCAACGGGACAAGGAAATCCTTTTTCAGGAACCCTAAAAGCATCACCGAAAGTGCATAAGAATGTAGAATCCTTTTGATCGGCAAAAAACGTTGTATTAAAGTCGCAGACTTTCATTGAGATACTATCGAAAGGCACGTCTGAGCAAAAATTAGAATAGTTCCCCCAATTAGATATCTGTCTGCTAATCAGTCCAAAAATTAAAAATGCAGTAATAAATAAAATAGATAGAACTACTATGCCAGATAACGCAATTTTTTTTAGTAATCTCATTAAAGAGCAAGTTGTAATGGCAAGAAAATTAAGGCTATACAGACAAGTATGACCAATGCTTTAACTAGAAGAGATTCAGATAGATTTGTGCTAAAAGGAACAAATACTTCATTTGGATGTGAGTATGCTGTTTCAAGTTGTAAAGAATCTCTTCCAGGGAGTTGGAGATTATCTTTTCCTGAATTTTCAAAACGATTAATTAGAGCCTTATTCAAAACATTAATAATGGGGAAGGCCATAACAATTAAAAGGACAAATATTATTACAGAAGCAGAAGTCACTTTATAGGAATAATAACTGTATTCATATCCGAAACAAGGCCCATCGAGTAAAGCAAGAATCATCTCCTAAAAATAAGAAATTAAAGCGTAACCGAGGATTGAATCTCACCATTGCAACGCAACCAACTTCAGAGAACTAGAAAAGAATCTAGAAAGTCTAAAGTCTAACTTCTTAAGTCAAAAAAAACCGTCCTCCAAAAGAAGAACGGTTTAATCATTTAGCATTTTTCAATCTTATTTCGTATTCAGCACGTCTTACCTAAACAAAGTCACGGTTCCGTCAAGCTCTGTATCTGGAACTTCACTGCAGCCAGGATTTACTTGAATAATGTAGAAGTAAACTCCTGCACCAGCATCTTTACCATTGATTTTTCCGTCCCATGATGTGAAGCTGCCGCTATCTTCATGTACTAATGTTCCCCATCTGTTATACACTTGCATAGAACCTTGAACCGCACTGTTCGAGTTAATTCGAAAGAGATCATTCATATTATCCGAGTTAGGAGTGAAAACATTAGGAACGAGCGATTCTAAATTACTTAGACCAGCAATTAGCTCTATATCTATAGATCCTGAAGTAGAACAAAAACCGTTATCTATTCCTACTGAATATGTTCCTGATTCAGTGACCAAATATGTTTGCGAAGAGCTACCATCTTGCCATGTGAATTCATTTCCAAGGTTCATAGCATCTAATAAAACAAAATCTTGACAAGTCCTTAAACTGTCTCTTATACACATCTGACGCTGCCGACGAATAGAGAGGTGTA
>CAJXOV010000355.1 GCA_913057815.1 uncultured Flavobacteriales bacterium | reverse complement strand
AGGTCTCGTGGGCTCGGAGATGTGTATAAGAGACAGAGCTGGAGCTGCTCATACCATGAGTGGATTTAATAACAAGTAGGCTTACCTAGTAGTCTCTAACGAAAATTTTCCGATTTTCAGCTTAAACCCTTCCCCACCTTCATCTGCTTTTTGATAGACGATAAATTCATCCTGATCATCTGACAACTTCTTGGCTGTAGAATTTACTAGTGCTAAAGCTAATGCTTCTTCATCTTCCTGTTTTGCCTTTTTCAAAACAACATTTCTAACAAAAGAGAATGGAGAAATGGACTCTTCAACTTCAGCATAAGCATCTTCTTCTATAACATCATGAACATCTATGGACTTATAAATAGCCAATCCAGACAAGTCTTCAATCACCACATCACCAGCCAACGATATGTCCTCATAATTAAACGAAGAAGCCAACTCTCCCAAATAATTAGCATTCATTATTTCTAACTTGGGAGAATGAGAGATATCACTATTAGCATTCTTAACTCCCTGATGATCTGTAGAAACATAAGCAAAAACATCCCCTTCATCCTTCACAGACTCTACAATTTTCAAATTCAATGACTCCTCTTCTTCAAATGAGGAAACTTCAGATTGATTAGCCAATCCTGAACCTGTTCTAGGAGTAAATCCAGCAGTTTTAATCTCCTGTGAAGGATCAAAAGAATTTAAAGCGAAAAACCCTAATAAGACAACTGCTGCTGCCGACACAGATCCATATAACCAAAACGGAATGACTTTAATTTCTTTCCTCTTGAGCTCTTTTTTAAATACGGCAGGAAGCTCCATCGATTCGGGAGCTAAAACAGTTTTTCGATATAATTCTACAGAGCGTTGCAACGCTGGATCAGACCCAACTTCCTTAGCCAGCAGTTTACTTTCTTTTGAAGATAAATCTCCTTCCAAAGAAGCTACTAGCTTATAGTCTGCATGATCTAATGGTAATTTTAATAAACCAGCTTTTAAGGACTGTTCTTCTTGTACATTAGGCTGAATATAAGTCTTCCTCAATAAGTCCTCAAGAGAATTAAACTTAAGCGGATAAGACTTCTGCCAATCTTTTATCTTACCTAATAATAAAGGCTCTACATCCGCTTTATCTATCTCTGACTCCAAAAGTTCAATAATTAAATTACTGACTTCAGCCTCATCCCATTCAATAGCTCTTTTTAAATGGCTCAGATCAAATGATTCCTTCACCGGTATCAATTCAGGAAGTTCCTCAGACAAATTAATGTCTAACTCAGGATGAGTAGCCACAAATAATTCCACAGCTTCTCTTTCACTTTCTGAAAGAGAGTCCTCCAAATAGTCGAGGATATATGCTTCGTAATTATTCTTATTTATCTTCATAAAACGTGCTCTACGCTAATTAAATACTCTTTTAATTTTAACCTTCCTCTATAAATGTAAACCTTGACTTGAGAAGATTTCAAATTGGTGATTTCTCCGATTTCATCATAACTATACCCCTCATAATCCCTTAACATAATTACAGATTTCTGAATTTCTGGAAGTTTGTTTAATGCTTCTTCTAATATTTCAGACAAATCTGAATATTGATCAGAATGAGTATGGGTTCTCACATGAGAATCCTGTATTAATTCCTGTCTACTATTTTTTCTATAATTATCTATCATCTTATTATACCCAGTGGTAAATAGATAACTTTTAGCCTTTTTAAAATCCACATCCTTATATTTCTGCCATAACTTCAGGTATGCATCCTGCACCAAGTCTTTAGCGGACGGGGAATCGCCTGTCTGCTTAAACATGAATCTGTACAGATTATCTGCATACTCATCTACACAAGAGTTATACTCTGAAATAGTCATTAATACGGTTTGGTATTAGCTGGACGCACGATTCTATGGAAAAGTTACAGCCACCAGAAAAATAATAGTTTTTTATTAGAATAACTCGTCTTTTCCAGACTGACTAGCTTCATATCCAGTGTCCACTAAAAGTGGCTCCTGGTGCAGTGCTGAAGTAGCCAGAAAGTCTGCTCGCTCATTCATTTCGTTTCCAGCATGACCTTTTACCCACTCAAACTTCACTTTATGACGTTTGTATGCCACCAAAAACCTCTTCCATAGATCTGGATTCTTTTTTCCTTTGAAATTCTTTTTCACCCAGCCAAACACCCAGCCTTTTTCTACAGCCTGTACTACATATTTAGAATCGGAATAAATGACTACATCACATCCTTCTTTAGTGAGCACTTCCAATGCTCTGATAGCCGCTAAAAGCTCCATTCTATTATTAGTAGTGAGTCGAAAGCCTTGGTTTTCTTCTTTTCTATGGGAACCGAATTGCATTATAAATCCATAACCACCTTTCCCAGGGTTTCCGCTACAAGCTCCATCAGTATGTACAATAACTTTAGCCATTATTCAAATATAGCAGGTGCATGAGTTCCAAACAGTTTAACCGCTATGGCTAATAAGATAATTCCGAAGAATTTTTGAAGAATAGCTATTCCTACTTCTCCAAGTATCTTCTCGATACGCCCTGTCAGTTTTAAAACTATAAACACTAGAATAATATTCAATAGAATGGCTATTGAAATATTTATCATTTCGTAATCAGCCCTTAACGATAAAATGGTAGTCATAGATCCCGCACCAGCTATTATGGGAAATGCCAATGGTACTATAGATGCTGTTTTATGAATCTGATCATCCGCTTTAAAAAGTTTTATTCCCAATATCATTTCTAAGGCTAAGAATAACAACACAAAAGAACCTGCCACTGCAAAAGATGATGTACTAGCTCCGATAAAAAGGATAAGCTCTTCTCCCACAAGTAAAAACACAATCATTATTACTAACGAGACTACGGATGCCTTTAGAGGGCTAATAGTTCCTGCTGTTTTTTTTATTTCAAGAATAATAGGAATAGAACCTAAAATATCTATAACTGCGAACAGAACCATAAAACATGTGAGAACTTGGCTAATATCAAAATTCATCGTTAACTAATTTTTCTATTATTTGGGAATAATACTTGTGTTCTAATAACTGAACTTTCTGAGCTATTTCTTTAGCTGAGTTTTCAGAAGTTATTTCTACTTCCTTTTGGAATAGGATTTTACCATCATCATACTCTTCATTTACTAAATGAATGGTAATACCCGTTTTATCCACTTTGGCTTCCCTTACGGCTTTATGAACGTTCATTCCATACATGCCAGCTCCACCAAAACTAGGTAATAAAGATGGATGAATATTAATGATTGAATTCGGGAAGCGTGTAATCAATTCCAATGGAATTAGTTTAAGATATCCAGCCAATACTATAAAATCCACTTGTTCAGATTCAAGCTGCTCCAATAGCTCAGAGTTATTCTCGAAATAATATGCAGGTTGATCTCTATCTATGAATCTATCTAAAACGCCTGAAGTCATTTTATTAGAGAAAACACCGACTACTGTTCCCACTTTGGATGCAGAAAAATACTCAAGAATGGTTAAGGCATTCGAACCTTTACCGCTTGCTAATATGGCTATTCTTTTCAAATCTACTGAATTATC
>CAJXOV010000354.1 GCA_913057815.1 uncultured Flavobacteriales bacterium | reverse complement strand
AGATGTAGAGAGGTCTCGTGGGCTCGGAGATGTGTATAAGAGACAGCCATTACATTTACCTGTAATGAAGGTAGTTCTTTAGGATACCTAACGGTAAACCCATCTAAACCCAACGGAAATAGTATGCTTTATTTATCAGATTCGGATAAGCCATTTTTTGCTCTGGGTCATAATATAGCTCATGGTGGACATGGAATAATCGAACCAAAAGATGCGGAGTTCCAACGTACATGGATCAAAGAACTAGGTGAATCAAAAGGTAACTTCTGGAGATTTGAATTCGGAATTAATAATTATTTACCTAGCGGATATGACTGTAAAAATTACACTGAAAAATTAGCTCCGTTTTGTGAACTTGATAAAATCATAGACTTATCAGATGAATTGGACCTGCACTTCATAGCATTTAGACATCATGTAGAAATGGGTGATGGACACTCATGGGAAAGTGCTCGATGGGCACTAAACGGGTATACCACCAAATTAAACTTGAAATCGAGATTAGAATATTTCACCTCTCCCGAAGCTCTTAAATGGCAAAGAAACGAGCTTCGATATATCATGGCTAGATGGGGTTACTCTACATCTTTTAATTTTTTCGGTTATTCAGAGATAGAAGGTTGGATAGCTCATTTAGCCAAGGAGGAAAGTATTTCAGAATTGGATGCATTGGCCATATTTAACAAATGGTTTTCAAACCAAACAGATTATATAAAAAATGATCTTGGAATAGACAGAATGATGTACGCAAATACATTTAGTCTTGCTAGATTAACCGATGACTTTAGAAAAATGTCTGCTGAAAAAAGAGAAGTTCATGATTTGTTTTACTTATGTGATATTGTAGGATATCATAATTACGGTAGAGGTAAAAACAGTAATCTAACTACTAGGCCTAATTATGCTGATTATTTTAAAGAAAATTGGGATAAACCTACTATTCTAGAAGAAACTGGTCTTAATTTCCCTCACATGTATTGTGCTACAGACAATAACTTTTTGTCTACTATTTGGTCTTCTTCGTTTTATGGAGATTTTGGCTGTGGCATGCATTACTGGTGGGATCGTGGAATACATTATAACAATTTTCAGAAACTCTATGAACCTCTTTCTAATTTCATTTCTCGAATGGATTACTCTAAACCCTTCGAGAATTATAATGGTTATAATAAATCAATAAAGAAATCTCGAATAGCTTATTATTCTACGGTTTTTACTGAAAGCAATGAGGTTTATGGTTACCTCACAGATCCTTCACATTTCTGGTTAAACATGACAGCTGAAAATGAAAAACTAAAGCAATACTTTAATGATGGAGGAATTAAAGAACCGTGTATCATGACTGACGGTCATAAACTAGGAATTCCACTGGTAAATGAAAGTACAGGAAATCCTGAAAACGAAAAAGATGCTTATACCGAAGAATCAAGAATAACACCTATGACTTCCGATAACTACGGAAAAGAAACTATCAAAGTCAAGGGTTTACAACGAGTAGGATTATTTGGTAAAAAGAAATCATATATCATTGAATATTATGATAACAGAGACCCTCAATTGAAAATATTAAAGACAGAAAAAATACAAGCTAAAAGAAACGGTAGCATATTACTAACACTTGACAAGTCTAACTGGCCTGCGTGTGCTTTTCATATAAAGGGAGAATAGTTAAGCCTTTTTCTTTTCGTCTATATTTTCAACGATAACTATTCGGTCCTCTTCTAATTCCATAAACCCAAATTCATAGTTAAAGAAATATACATTTCCCTGTTTAGTGGTATATGAACTCGTGTAATAATCGAATCTAAATCCTGAATCCGTAAGCTGGCTTTTATGAACATTACACGCTCGCTTTTCAGGGTAACGCGCTTTTAAGTCCTTCAGAATAATCCTATTCTTTCTTAAGTAAATGTTTATTCTTCGGACTATTCCAGCTTTTTCTATATTCAGGTTATTGTTAAACGCGTTTCTACAGCTAACATCACAGAATTTTTTATCTCTCCTTCCGTTTAGCTTATCTCCACATTCTTGACAGAAAACATCTTCTCTTTTAGGCATATTAATAATGTATTGCACCGCAATTTACTGCCAAAACCTACCCAAACCTTAATGTGTTAAAAAGTCCTAGTTAAAGTTGATTTTTATTCCTGCATATGCATTCAGGCCAGCCATCGGATTATAGATTCTACCAGTGGCATTTAATCTATAAAAAGATGTATAAGTCTCATCCAACAAGTTGTTTACCCCTAGCTCTAAAGTGTATTTCCAATTCTTTGTTCTGTTCAACTTATAACTGGCTTTGGCATTTAAGAGTAAATAGTCTGTTTCTGAATTTCTATCTTCCCCTAAATTGGTAGTTATTTCACTTATATATCTTCCATGCACATTTAATTTAATTCCATTATAGCTAGCTCGCACTCCAAAACCTGCCACATAACCTGGAATTCCTGCTATGAAAAGTGTAGTACTTCCCGTGTCATTGTCCAAAGTGTAATCGTTAAGAGAAAGAGTTGAATAAACGCTTACAGATTTATTAGGCTTGAATTCATGCAAGTAACTCACTTGTGCCTCTATTCCCATTTGAGTACTCGGTCCACTGTTCTCGTAAAACGTATTCCCTTCATCATTTTCCCTCTCCGTTATAGTATCATCTACTCGAGCTGCATAACCAGAAATTGACCAATCAAACTCTTTCCTTCCCTTATCTATCATTCCTTTTACTACCAACTCTAGATTCTGAGAGGTTTCAGCATCTAAAGAGCCGCTAAATAAGCCTGAACTAGTATCTACCCATTCGAAAATACTAGGGAACCCCGCTCCTTCAGAATAGGATAAACTGGTACTAAAGTTTGGTTTGAACTTATAACTCAATCCTGCTCTAGGTAGAATTTTCACATTGTTAGAGATTTTATAATCTAATGAGACGGCATTAGATGGATTTACTCCTTGATTATCTAATGTGTAAAGATTATATCCTAACTGACCATTTGCAGTTAGTTTTTCATTCATTCTATATTCCGCTGACGCAAAAAACAGTCCTTCAGTAATCACAATAGAATTATCATATTTCAATGTCCCCTTTTCTCCTAACTCATTGTCAAACTCCTCTATCTGGTTAGAAAAATTTTGCCATTGAGTTCCTGCCTTAAAAATCCAATAAGAGTTTTTGGTATAATACACAAACTCTGTTCTGCCTCCGAGTTCTCTTGACGTTTCATCCTTTAATCCTTGGAAAAATATCGGATGTGTTCCATAAGGATTAAGCTTGTCAGAAAAATGACCAAATAACCAGGTATCATTCCATATGTGATCAGTAAAATTAAATTTCTGGTGAACGCCTATGTATGCTCTTCTTCGTGCTACATGCGCATTCATGTCTTCACTGTCAGGATCTGCTTGAGTAGGATCTTCTTCTAAAGCTTCAAGAGTTATATGACCCGGTAATTCCCAATACCCTTCGTATAATATTCCTAATAAGTCATACTTCAACTTATTATTAGGTGTAAATGCTGCGTTAAGAGTCTGTCTCTTATACACATCTCCGAGCCCACGAGACCTC
>CAJXOV010000353.1 GCA_913057815.1 uncultured Flavobacteriales bacterium | reverse complement strand
AACGCTTGCACCCTCCGTATTACCGCGGCTGCTGGCACGGAGTTAGCCGGTGCTTATTCGTATGGTACCGTCAGCCTCTCACACGTGAGAGGGTTTCTTCCCATATAAAAGCAGTTTACGACCCATAGGGCTGTCATCCTGCACGCGGCATGGCTGCATCAGAGTTTCCTCCATTGTGCAATATTCCTCACTGCTGCCTCCCGTAGGAGTCTGGTCCGTGTCTCAGTACCAGTGTGGGGGATAATCCTCTCAGAACCCCTACCCATCGTGGTCTTGGTGAGCCATTACCTCACCAACTAACTAATGGGCCGCATGGCCATCTTATACCACCGAAGTTTTAATCTAGAAGTGATGCCACTCTAAGATTTTATGGGGAATTAATCCAGATTTCTCTGGGCTGTGCCCCTGTATAAGGTAGGTTCCATACGTGTTACGCACCCGTTCGCAGGTCGTCATCAAGAAAGCAAGCTTCCTCATGTTACCCCTCTACTTGCATGTGTTAAGCCTGCCGCTAGCGTTCATCCTGAGCCAGGATCAAACTCTTCATTGTTATAAGTTTGTATAATATTTCTGGTCTCTTGACGGTCTAGGTTGTTGTCAATATTTCAAAGAATGGTGTGCTAATAAAAGCACTCATTATTTCTCATTTTAATCAGCATTCAATCGCTTTTGAAATGCTTCCCTTTTGTTTTTCTAAAAGGAGTGCAAATGTACTACCTTTTTTAACTTGAAAAACATTTTTTAGATTTTTTTTCGAACCTCAATTTTAACTGCTAATTCGTTTTCTAAAAGGAGTGCAAATATACAACTTCTTTTAACTTAGTAAACATTAATTAAAAGTTTTTTTTAGTTCTTTTTCTAAAAAATTTCAGGAATCAAATTTTAGCTTTTTCTTGCTAAGCAACCCTCGTTTGAATTGCGGGTGCAAATATACTACTACTCTTGATATCTCCAACCACTTTTTTAAAAAAAAACCAAATTATTTTCTTGACCACTGATAACCATTTAGTTAAATGTTAATTCCGCCTATTTGAAGGACCTTGCCATTGATAATACCGCTATTATTAAGAACAAATCCACTTATATGTTTCGCCATTTTTCTAGAAGTCACGTCTGGAATGTAGCCAGGAAAGGCATTTGACAACATTTCTGTTTTCACTGCTGACAAGGCCAAACAATTGATAGTACATCCTTTAGAATAAACTTCTGTAGCTAGACACTCGGTGAGGGTAGATAAAGCTCCTTTTGAACTACTATAAATTGATAGCCCAGGAAACTTTGACGTATTATCAACTCCTCCTATGCTCCCAATATTAATAATACTTTTTAGAGTAGATTTTTGAATAAAAGGAATCAGTCTTTGAATAAGGAAGTAAGGTGCTTTATAATTAACTGCAATTATATCATCGAACTCTAATGGCGTAAAATCTTCGAAAGGCTTATTAATTAATACACCTGCATTATTTATTAGGACTTCTATACGTTGAGCAATGGCTCCAATTCGCTCAACTAGCATCGGATAATTGTCAAAATCGGCTAAATCAAATTCTATAGCATATATCTTTTGTGGTGCATTCTCAACTAATTCTTTCAAAAGGTGTCCTCTTCGCGCTATACAAATCACTGAAAAGCCTAGGTCAACCCATTGCAACGCGAGATCATACCCTATTCCTGAACTAGCTCCCGTAATTACTACATACTTTTCCATTTATTCTAATTTCTTATTTCTGGATTCTTATATACTTGCTCACCTCTTATATATGTATAGACAACTTTAGCGTCTGGAATATATTTTTCATCGGCTTTTATTATGTCTCTATCAAGAATAACGAAGTCTGCATTCAATCCTGGTATTATTCGACCTTTAGTATTTTCTTCAAAACTAGAAAGAGCTGCCCATTCTGTCATACCTTTTAATGCCTCCATTCTAGAGAGAGCATTTTCTGGCTGAATTCCAGTAACAGGTTTTCCTTGGAGGTTTTTTCTAAACACCGCAGCGTAAAATGTATTTAGTGGTTTAAATGATTCCACAGGGAAATCGGTACCTAATGCAATCATACCTGTCTGATTTAGCAGTTCCTTATATGAGTATGCTGATTTAGCCCTATTCTTTCCTAATCTTTCTAAAAACCATGGATAATCTGAAGTGGCATGGAGAGGTTGAACAGATGGTATTATATTATACTGTCGAAATATTTCAATGTCCTTTTCATTTACAACTTGACAATGCTCTATGCGCCACCTCAAATCGTTAGTGCCTTTGAGAACACTACTATATATGTCTAGAATTACTCGATTAGCTGAATCACCAATACAGTGTGTATTCATTTGAAATCCGTTTTCATAAAGAAATTTAGCCTTTGAAATAAAGTAAGATGGGTCTTTCAGCAAAAATCCTTGGCGATCTTTACTATCCGAATAAGGTTTTATGAGACAAGCCCCATAAGATCCTAAAGCTCCATCTGCATAAAACTTAAATGAATTAGCTGTTAATCGATCTGAAGATGGTGGAGTGTTGTTAGCTACGTATTCGTAATTCTCTTCAGAATCTGAAAACATCGCATATACATTAATTTTAAGGTCCGAGGAATTATGAAGAGAATCTATGAAGAGTATGTCTTTATATGACATTCCTGCATCATGCAAAGATGTTAGGCCTGACTGCGAACATTTATTTTCAGCAAGTTTAAATGCGAGTTCTTTATCTTCTCTATTCAGTTCAGGCACTAAGGCAGACACAATATCCATAGCATTATCGACCAAAACTCCTGTACAAGCAAGATTTTCTTTTCGAATCTCTCCTCCTTCTACCTCAGTATAACATGTTATTCCAGCTAATTCTAAGGCATAGTCGTTTACAATAGCGGCATGACCATCTATTCGAACTAAATAAACTGGCTGGTCTGGAAATAGTATGTTTAGTTTTTCATTATTAGGGAATTCTTGATCAACCCAATCATTCTGATCCCAACCATGACCAAGTACCCAATGATGAGAAAACCTGGACTTATAATTGTCAAGTTTCTCCAAAACCTCATCGAATGATGCTGTTTTAACTAGGTCAGCCCATAATATACTTTCGCCTAATCCTAAAAAGTGACAGTGCGAATCTGTAAACCCTGGATAAAGCGGCTTTCCTTGTAAATCAATTTTATCTTTTGATCGATATTTATTTAAAATATGATGTTCAGGACCTACATCGATTATTACTCCATCTTTTACAGCTACCGCCTTATGAATATCATTGGCTTCATTCAAGGTATATATGAATCCATTATGTAAAATTAAGTCGGCTTCGCTAGATTTAAAATCGCAAGAAATAGTTAGCCCTATTATAAGGTATAGAAATGCTCTTTTCATAGGCTGAAAGTAATTCATTTCCAAAATCAGAAATCAGGATAAAATTAATTATTTCTCATAAGACTGTTGAATAATTGAAATTAAACATCCCAAAGTTCATCCAAACAAAAAAAGCTCATTGAAATAATTCAATGAGCTTTTTATTTTACTAGCTTGTCCCGTCCTGAAATAGCGTTACACAAAAAAACAGTGTAATGAATAAACAATCA
>CAJXOV010000352.1 GCA_913057815.1 uncultured Flavobacteriales bacterium | reverse complement strand
CACCTCTCTATTCGTCGGCAGCGTCAGATGTGTATAAGAGACAGTTATTACTCCATCTCTTTCAAAACCTACTTCTTTAATTCCATTCAGAAATAAAGACTTGTTGATTTTTTCAGCAGAATTAGGTGTAATACCATCTAGAGTTAAAATTTTATCTCCATCCTGAAGTCCGTATTCGTAAAGCATACTATCTACTGCAAATCCATCTACGGCACTTTTTACAGGAAGTCTTGTATCACCCCACACACCCATTACCATCATATAAATAAGAAATCCTAAAATGAGATTTACCGTAACTCCTCCTAACATAATGATGAGTCTCTGCCAAGCTGGTTTAGATCGAAATTCCCATGGCTGAGGTTCAGTTGCCATTTGATCTTTGTCCATGCTTTCATCTATCATTCCTGATATTTTCACATATCCACCCAATGGTAACCAACCTATTCCATATTCAGTATCTCCTTTTTTAAACTTGAAAAGAGCAAAACCAGCATCGAAAAACAAGTAAAATTTTTCAACTCTTGTTTTAAACCATCTAGCGGGAAGGAAGTGTCCTGCCTCGTGTAACACTACTAGTATAGAAAGACTTAATATTAATTGTAAAGCTTGATTCAGCATGAAATGTCTAATTTAGAATCCGCAAATGTATGAAGCTAATAAGAAGTTAAGTTCTAATAATTCATAACATTATCAGCATCATGCAGTGGGATAGTGATTTTATTAGAAATTTGTGCGTTGCAATTTATGTTTATTCACCACCGTTTTCCATTACATGGCAAAGACTGTAAGCAAAAAAAATAGCCCGAAAAAATCTCCCAAAAAGGCACCGAATAATAGAAAACTAAAGCTGTTTACTTGGCTTTTAGTGTTAAGTCCTATAATGGGTTTGTCGGCATTGTTCGTATTCGCCTCCTTTGCGGATTTACCTAAAGTAGCTGATTTGGCCAATCCTGACACCAAGCTGGCTACCCAAATATTCACTTCGGATGGAGAGGTTTTAGGAAAATATTATGCCCAAAACAGAACAGATCTTTCCTATGAAGATTTACCTGAGGATATTATAAATGCCTTAGTAGCTACAGAAGACGAAAGGTTTTATGGACATAGCGGAATAGACTTTTATAGCACTGCCAGAGCTATTATTCTTATGGGCTCTAAAGGTGGAGGAAGTACTGTTACTCAACAGTTAGCCAAGCTTCAGTTCACTAAGAAAAAAGATGTAGACACGTTTTTACCAAGCTACTTTTATAGGTTGTTGGTCGAAAAACCAGGGGAATATTTGGTAGCCTCTAGATTGGAAAAGTATTATACAAAAGAGGAAATTTTAGCTCTCTATTTTAACGAATACGACTTCTTAAATCAGGCTGTAGGTCTAAAATCAGCAGCTAAGATCTATTTTGATAAAGGAGTGGATGAATTAGAAATTCAGGAATGTGCCATGTTGGTGGGTATGTTTAAGAATTCATCTTATTATAATCCCATTAGACGTGATTCGGCAGTTCAGCACAGAAGAAATGTAGTACTAAGTCAAATGGTGAGAAATGATTTTATCTCTAAAACTGAATTTGATTCATTAAAGTTGATGCCTCTCGGGCTAAGGTTCCAAAAAATCAGTCATGATGAAGGAAGTGCTCAGTACTTCAGAGAAGAATTAAGAAAAAAAGTAAAAAGAATCATTAGAGAAAAGAATGATGATGACGAGTATGTTCGAGTTAAAAATGATGGAACTAAGTATGACATTTACAGTGATGGGTTAAGAATCTATACTACCATAGATAGCCGCATGCAGGAATACGCAGAATGGGCTGTACAAGAGCATCTTCAAAAAGAACTACAAGCCTCTTTTAATAAGGAACTCAACTGGCTCAAAAAGAAAAACTATCCTTTTTACAACGGAATTTCCACGGAGAACCGAGATAAATTAATGAAATTGGCCAAGAAGGAGTCTCCAAGATGGAGAACCTTACACGGCACCGAGTGTCCTAGTTGTGGAGGTTCAGGGCATATAAGCGAAGCTGGTACTCAGGGTGTAGATTCTTTTTCATGTGCGTCTTATGGCTGTGGACACAGTTGGCCAAAATTGGATGAAGAACAGATGGAAAAGGTTTGGAACACTCCTACGTCTTCCAGAGTTTTCACTTTTGATGGTATAAAAGATACCATCATGACTCCGCTTGATTCTGTGAAACACCATTTGGCTATTCTAAATGCAGGGATGGTGGCTATGGATCCTACCAATGGACAAATAAAATCATGGGTAGGAGGAGTTAATTACAAGTATTTTAAATACGATCATGCAGGCCAAGCTAAAAGACAAGTAGGATCTACGTTTAAGCCATTTGTATATGCAAACTCCATGAGAAGTGGAATGCATCCATGTGAAGAAATTCCTAATGTAATCACTTGTGTAGATGCAGGAGTTAACCAAAAGCCATGGTGTCCTGAGAATTCAGGAGGTAAGTATGGGGATATGGTTTCTTTATCAAACGGACTGGCTAATTCTATGAATACCATAACCGCTTATCAAATAAAACGATTTGGAACGGAGTCGGTAGTAAAGCTTGCACATAAAATGGGTGTAGTAAATGAAATTCCCAATGTTCCTTCTATTGGTTTAGGAACAGTAGAACTTACAGTAAAGGAAATGTGTTCTAGCCTCTCCACGTTTGCGAACCAAGGAGTATATATTGAGCCTATTTTCATAACTCACATTGAAGATAAAAACGGAAATATTATTTATGAATCTGATCAGGTAACACGTCAGGCTATTGATCCTAAAACCGCTTATTTAACCCTAAATATGATGAAAAAAGTGGTTAGAGAAGGGACTTCTATAAGGTTAGGGTTTGACAGGCCATATGGAAAAATCAACTTTCCTTTAGCTGGTAAAACAGGTACTACCAATGATAACGGAGATGGATGGTTTGTTGGGTTAACGCCTAACTTATCGGCAGCAGTGTGGGTAGGCGCTAGTAATCGTGCCATCCGATTTCGGACTACAGGAAATGGACAAGGAGCCAATACAGGATTACCTATTTTTGGTTACTTCATAAATAAAGTTTATGCTGATGAATCCATCGAAATAAATAGAGGAGACTTTAAAAAACCGGATATAGATTTAGGAAGCTATACAGATTGTGAGGAATATTATGATGTTCAAAACAACTCAGGAGTTTTCGATGATGAAGGACTCTTCGGAGGTGAGGGAGATGACGATGATTTATGGAATCAATAAAAGAATTTTAGCATGGCAATAAACAAAGAAGTAGCTAACGTAGAAGAAGCATGTGCAGGTATAAGAAGTGGAATGACGCTTATGCTGGGAGGTTTTGGATTATGCGGAATACCAGAGAATAGTATAGCTGAGTTAGTAAGACTTGGTGTAAATGAGCTAACCTGTATTTCTAATAATGCTGGAGTTGATGACTTCGGACTTGGGTTATTATTGCAAGGCAAACAAATAAAAAAAATGATTTCCTCTTATGTAGGAGAAAACGATGAATTTGAACGCCAAATGCTCTCAGGAGAATTAGAAGTTGACCTTATTCCTCAAGGTTCTTTAGCTGAAAGATGCAG
>CAJXOV010000351.1 GCA_913057815.1 uncultured Flavobacteriales bacterium | reverse complement strand
TCCTAGTATTTTAGATATGTTGGACTTTTGGTCCGAACTAACCGGTTATGAATTTGCACAAGAAATTCCTCTTTCGAATAATAATCTAGAAGATGGAAGTGATATAGATCTTTTGTATTACGGCTGGCAGGACTGGTGTCCTCATATTTCTCTTTACAGAGTAAATGGTGGCGAGCACTCATGGCCTGGAGTTTGGGATAACATGGATATAAACGCTACTGAGGAAATTTGGCGATTCTTTGAGGCTGTAATGTGCACTGGAGTTAACATTGAAGAACCTTCAGCCCTATCCAAGAATAGGAAACTATTGTTTCAAACAGATTTACTCGGTAGAAAAGTCACCCCAAGTTATTCAGGGATAATTGTAGAATTCTACGATGACGGTTCCTCAGAGAAAAGAATAATTGTAGAATAGTTAATCACTTTCCGCTCTTTTCAATTCAACCCGGAGATATACTCATTGTATTTGTCATTAAATGTAAATCCGTCTGTGTAGCGCTTTTTGGAGAGTTTTTCGAACTCCACTAAACTCCATAAAACAAACTCCTTAAAGAAATTTAGATCTTCGAGGTTTAGATCGGCTAAAGAGTTTTTGACCAATTCATCAAGCGGTTTAATTTTACTCAATTGCTCATTGTAATCATTATTCGAACTTTCATCCAAGAGTTCAAAATTAGACTCTTCGAAGAACCAGTTTAAAACACCATCATATGCGGTAGTTTCATCTTCTTTCTGAAGTTTCTCTATCATAGGAAAATACTTAGGGAATAAAGTTTTGGCTGCCTCTCCTATGAGCCTGTATGCTACATACTCCGCTCCTTCTTGTTCTCCTTCATAAACGAGTTCTACTTTTCCTGTGATAGACGGAATCATTCCTGCCATATCTGAAAACCGCACAGTTGTTTCCTTTTCACCATTTAGTAAGGCCCTTCGTTCAGCTGTGCTTAATAGATTTTCATAAGCAGTAATACTCATACGTGCCGAAATCCCACTTTTATGGTCTATAAATTCACTTTCTCTAGCTTCGAAACCGATTTGTTCTAACAGATCCAGAGCTATTTCAGGAACATGAACTTTTACGGATCTATCTTCTTTTTTAGAAGACTCCTGTTCAGTTATCGTTCTGGCCGTTTCTATATCCTCAGGATAATGAGTTAATATTTGAGAACCTATCCTATCTTTTAATGGAGTAACTATACTTCCTCTGTTTGTATAATCTTCGGGATTAGCAGTGAAGATGAACTGTAAATCCAAAGGCATTCTAAGCTTAAACCCTCTAATTTGAATATCTCCTTCTTCTAAGATATTAAACAACGAAACTTGTATTCTAGCTTGTAAATCAGGAAGCTCATTAATCACAAAGATGCATCGATTGGCCCTAGGAATCATACCATAATGAAGCACACGCTCATCTGCATAGCTCAACTTCATATTAGCCGCTTTTATAGGGTCTATATCACCAATTAGATCAGATACTGTAACATCAGGTGTAGCTAACTTTTCGAAGAACCTATCAGAACGATGAAGCCATGTTATTTTAGTGTCATCTCCATCCTTTTTTAGAGTCTCTTTAGCAAACAAGCTAATTGGGCTAAATGGATCATCATTTATTTCTGAACCCTCTACTACAGGAATGTATTCATCTAGGAGATTTAGCATCAGCCTAGCCATTCTAGTTTTCCCTTGCCCTCTTAGACCTAATAGATTGATATTGTGCTTAGAAAGTATCGCTCGTTCAAGTTCTGGTATAACCGTATTCTCAAAACCATGAATCCCCACAAAAGTATCTTCCCCTGTCTGAAGTTTGGCTATGAGATTATCCCTTAATTCATCCTTAATAGATTTACTTGAATAGCCTGCAGTTCTTAGCTCTCCTAATGTTTTTATATCGATATTCATCTATCTAATTCTCTTTTTTCTGTTGGTTTCATAATCATGGAAAATCATCTCTCCTAATCCTTGAAGCCCTGTGTAAAAGGCTTTTCCTTTGTTAGAAGCTGTGAAATTCTCCACGAAACTTTGTAAATATGGATCTTGTGCTATCATAAAAGTGGTAATAGGAATATGCATTTTCCGAGCTTGAGCAGCCATATTGTAGCACTTCTCAACTATATGCTTATCCAATCCATTACTATTCTTATAATATGTGCCATCTGGCATTTTTAAACAGGAAGGCTTCCCGTCTGTAATCATAAATATTTGTTTATTGGTATTCCTTTTTCTGCGTAGCAAATCCATTGCTAATTGCAGTCCTGCTACTGTATTAGTATGGTACGGCCCTACCGTAAGATATGGTAAATCTTTAATGGAAATAGTCCAAGCATCATTTCCAAAAACAAGAACATCCAAAGTGTCTTTTGGGTATCGAGTCGTTATTAACTCAGCTAGTGCCATAGCTACTTTTTTAGCAGGAGTAATCCTATCTTCTCCATATAATATCATACTGTGACTGATATCTATCATTAGCACAGTGCTCATTTGAGCTTTATGTTGAGTGTCTTCTACTACCAGGTCGTTTTCAGTGAGAGAAAAGTTTCCGATTCCATTATTTATTTGGGCGTTCTTTAGACTTTCAGTTATAGATATTTTATCTAAAGAATCACCAAACTGGTATTCTCTAAGATCTCCCGTAAATTCATCTCCTTGCCCTGTCTTGTTGGTTTTGTGTGAGCCGGCTCCTTTCTTCTTGATCTTCCCGAAAATTTGTTCTAAAGCTCCCTTTCGAATAGCTCTTTCGGTTTTTGCCGTGATAGACATTCCTCCTTTTCCATCTGGTTTTATTCCATCTTTGATAAAACCACGTTTTTTCAAGTCTTCTACAAAGTCATCCATAGAATAATCATCCTCTGAAATCTTATATTCCTTATCCAGAGTATCCAACCATTCTAAAGCCTCATCCAAATCACCAGATGTATGAGTAATAATCTCCTTAAAAACATCAAACAATTTCTCGAAATTAGTCTGATTAGGTGCTTCATACGGTTGAAAATTGAATCCTTTTCTACTTGTTTTGTTTTTCTTCATCCAGGTTATAAAACTACATTTATAATCGAAAAAAGAAGTCCCGAATTGAACAACTATTTCGTTTTCACATATTTTAGTTTCTTGAATAAAACTTCCTGGGCTACACTTCTGATTTTAACACTTACTTCTGCGCCAAAATTATATGTAATTATTCTTTAGATTTATATTCTAACACCGTCTTAGTACGTGACTTTTATTTAACCTTTCATTAAGTCCTTTAAGGTAAATACCCTAGCAAATTAAGGTGAACACACTATTTTGTAAAACATACCCATCTCTTAAATTTGATGTGTTGGTTTTAATACTTATGGCTAATTGAAAAAAATATAAAACAGCTCACTCGCACCCTTTCCATAAGAGAAAATCAACATGTGAGTGGGCTATTTCATTCAAAATAATAACATCATTATGAGAAAATCAATTATATCAGCAACTAGTATTATTTGCTTGTTAGCAGTTAGAATTAATGTTTCTGCGCAATCAGTAACAAAATCGTCTAGAAAATTATACGAAAGAGAATTAGAGGCATTTGAAAAATTAGCTAATGACCCCAAAAC
>CAJXOV010000350.1 GCA_913057815.1 uncultured Flavobacteriales bacterium | reverse complement strand
AGGAAAAATTCATGTAGATGGTGACCATTTTGGTTTTATAAATGAAGCTAAAAATACTTTCGACACTTCGTTAGAGAAAAGAATAGCAGCTATTTAATTATAGTTGATTCAATTTCCCGACTTTTGGTTCGTTATAGCTAACCTAGAAATCATATAGTTTGAGTATAATCAAGTACATTTTTAGTAAAGAGTTTGTAAGGACTTTTATGAAAGCCTGCATTTTTGCTTTGGTATTGATAGCCATTACTTGGGTAGCTTTAAGGTATTATACGAAGCATGGCGAAAGAGTAGTAGTGCCTAAGGTAGAAGGCATGACATTAGATGAAGCGGTAAGTGTTTTAGAAGAGTCAAACCTTTCTTACAAGCTGATAGATTCTACTTTTGTAAAAGGGAAAAACGGCCTTATTTATACTCAAATTCCTAGTGACAGTTCTTTTGTGAAATCGGAAAGAGAAATTTATTTAAAGATCTATCGTACTATTCCACCTCAAAAGCCCGTTAGGTTCAAGGTGGGTGAACCACTAGAAATAGCCAAAACAAAGATTTTAAGCAAAGGTTTTGAAATAGAAACGAAGTACCAACCTGGTGAATTTAATAATGTAGTTCTAGGAGCCTATTATGGCGAAAAAGAGCTTAAGGATGGTGACTTAGTGGGTATGGGAGAAAAAGTAAGACTAATAGTTAGTGAGAAAAAGTCAACAAAAGTGGCTCTTCCAGATTTATACGGAATGAACCTCGATGAGGTGAAAACTGCACTAAACGCTTTGTCTCTAAACTTAGATTATCCATTGTATGATTCTTCGGTTATTTCTAAAGGTGATACCATCAGTTCACAAGTATTCAAGCAAATGCCTAAATACGATGATGGAAAGAAAATTCGTGCGGGTAGTACGGTAAACGTATGGTTGAAATTAGGTGTGGAAATGCCTACAGAAGACCAACAAAACGAAGAACCAAAATGAATAAAGTATGGTTGATAGCGCTCATAGCAGTGGCGTCATTTTCAAGCGGAATAAGCCAGGAGATAGTTAGACCTCTAATGATGAGTGTAGAACAGGCTAAGCAGTATAATAAAGAAATTAGATATGCTGAAAGAGAAACTTCAGTAAATAGAGCAGCTGGAATAGCGCTTCCGTTTATTGATGATTTCAGTAGATACTCGCTTCCTACAAATGATCCTGAAGTTCCATTAGAGTGGCAGATGTGGACGGATAATACGGCTAGAATTAATAATTCTATGGCTATAAACCCGCTTACCGTTGGCGTAGCAACTCTAGATGGATTAGACCATACGGGGTATCCTTATGATTTTTCAGGGCCTTTTACTTATGGAAGTGCAGATACATTGACATCGTGTCCGATTAATCTGGCCGGATTGAATGCTGAAGATAGCGTGAAGTTGGTGTTTCATTATGAGGGTGGTGGCCAAGGAAATGCTCCTGAATTCGAAGATGAACTTTTAGTAGAATTTTTAGTGCCTAATAGTGACCCTCCTTTATGGCAGGAGGTATGGACTGTGTCTGGAGTAGGTTCTGGTAGTTTTCAAAGAGTCTTTATTCATGTGAATGATGCACTTTGGCTGACGGATGATTTCCAATTTAGATTTAGAAACTATAGCTCGTTAAGCGGAAATTTAGATCATTGGCATATCGACTATGTTTGGTTAGATGATGACATAGAAGATGCAGATTTTGAAATTATAGATGTTTCAGCTATTGGACATGAAACTTCCCTGACTCTTGGATACAATACTGTTCCTTGGGAACACTATCAAAGTTCACCTGAGACCGTGATGCTCCCAAATACTACTGTACAGTTCAGAAACTTAGATCAGGATAGAAACATCAATTTCGGAACTAAAGTATACTTTGATGGTGCCGAGATAGCTGACATGACCCAAGGACTAAATACAGCACTTAACGGGTTTTCCAATTTTATACAGCCTTTCAGTATAAATGACAATACACCTAACTCATTTATGTTCCCTACAGATGTAAATGATACCTGTGCTACGTTCACAGTAAAGCATTTTTGTAACACTACGCCAGACATTAACGCGGTGAATGATACAGTTACATTCGAACAGCACTTTGGAAATTATTATGCCTATGATGACGGATCGGCTGAAGGAGCGTACGCATTAAATGATGAAGGTAGTGCTGCTGCTATGAGGTTTAATAATTTATTAGAGGATAGTCTTTTAGGATTGCTGATCCATTTTACTCCTTATACATTTGATAATTCTGGTGAAACGTTTTTACTGCGTGTATGGGAAGATGAGGGCGGAAGTCCTGGTGCTGAAATGACAGAGAATTTTCAACTTTATAATCCTGATTATTACAGAGAAGGGTATGATGTTTTTGAGTACTATGAATATGATGCTCCTATAAATATCCTAGCAGGAGATTTTCATGTAGGAATAGTTCAAACTTCAGCGGCAGAGCTGAATATAGGGTATGACAAAAGCAGAAATGCTAATTCTACAAGTCTTCGTTATAAACTCGGACCCAATGGTCAATGGGCACAAAGTGGAGTAGCTGGGTCATTAATGATTCGTCCTGTATTCCAGTCTGATAAAGATCTGGAATGGGATTTTGTAGATATAGATGAACAGAATCCGATAAATGGACTTGATTTTAGCGTATACCCTAATCCTGCAAAGAACAGTTTATCCTCAGAATCTTTTGTCAATGGCAGAACTTTAAGAATAATTAATTCGTTGGGAGCATTAGTAAGAGAAGAAGTAATAGTAAGTTCACAAGTAGATATATTTGATCTTCCTGAAGGAATTTATATAACTCAACTTATAGAGTCAGGTTCCGTAATAGGTATTACTAAGTTTATTAAAAACTAATTTAAGTGGAAGGTACAGATAGAACCATCGAGGATGGTGACGAGTTGTTTGAGCATTTTAAGTATGTAGCTGATCCCGGTCAGCAGTTACTTCGTGTAGATAAGTTTTTATGTGATAGACTTCCAAATACTTCCAGAAATAGAATTCAGCTGAGTGCTAAAGCTGGTTTTGTAAAGGTGAATGATACTTCGGTAAAACCTAATTTTAGAATTAGACCGCTTGATGTCATTACGTTAGAACTTCCGTTTCCTATAAGAGATAAAGAGCTAGTTCCTGAGGATTTAGGATTAGAGATACTTTATGAAGATGATGAAGTACTAGTGCTCAATAAAGAAGCAGGAATGGTAGTTCACCCTGGATATGGAAATTACACGGGGACTATGGTGCATGGATTAATGTATCATTTTAACAAGTTGCCAAGCGGGACTAATCCTCAAAGACCAGGACTAGTTCATAGATTAGATAAGCTGACTACTGGAGTAATGGTAGTAGCTAAAAGTGATGACTCACTAGCGCATTTAGCCAAGCAGTTTTACGACAGAACTACCCAAAGAAGGTATTGGGCACTGGTGTGGGGAGATTTATCTGAAGATGGCACAGTTACAGGAAATTTAGCTAGAAGTTTGAAGAACAGAAAGCTCATGGAGGTTTATGAAGACCCTTCCATAGGTAAGCATGCTGTTACTCATTATAAAGTTATTAAGAGATTAGGATACGTAACATTGGTAG
>CAJXOV010000349.1 GCA_913057815.1 uncultured Flavobacteriales bacterium | reverse complement strand
AAAATCTACTCCTCTCTATTCGTCGGCAGCGTCAGATGTGTATAAGAGACAGCGACAATATCGAAAATGTAATTCTCCAAAATTTCAACTGGGATAGTTGCATTTCTGATTTAGCCCCAGTCTTTGTTAAAAACAACGAAATCAGCTATGACTATGGTGAAGAAAATAATTTTTCGGGAAATAATGAGTACCGCTTTTTTAGTACTGCTAACATCGCAGGAGTTACACCTAGCATGCATTCTTTAAGAATTAACGCTTCGACCATGATTCCTGAAATAGAACTTAGACATGATGAATTTAAATCATATAAACTCTACTCTACCCTACCAGATATAAATGGAGATTTTAAAATCAATAGTCTATTAGGGTTTGATGATGATTTAGAAGCTGAATACTGTGAGGTAACATTTGTACTGGATAAAGAAACACCGCTGGCTAATGATCAAAAAATATATGTGTTAGGAAATTTCAATTTCAACCAACTGACCTCTACCAGCCAAATGCATTACAATTATAAATTGAAACGATACGAGCTGAAAACAGTTCTTAAGCAAGGTTATTACAATTATATGTACGTTCTTAAAGACAACGATGGTTTGGATATGGCTTTTGTAGAAGGAAGTCATTTTCAAACAGAAAATGACTTTCATATTTTCACCTATGATACAGACCCTAACTTAGGTTATGATAGAGTTATAGGAATGCTTTATATGAATAGCTTGAGAAATTAATTGAAGGAAATTAATTATTTATGATTATTCTCATTGATTGACACAAGGATTTTGCTTTAATTGCATCATAATTATGAAAACGGCAGTTAGTCAAAATATTGAAATCAGCGTTATTCCCAAATTTGAGGAGTTAAAGAGCAGTTCTGTGAACAATAGTTTTATTCATTCTTATAGGGTGACTATTGTAAATAAGAATATTTTTTCGGTGAAACTGCTTGAAAGATGTTGGTTTATTTTTGATTCGACAGAAGGAAATTACACTGTTTTTGGAGAAGGTGTAATTGGTGAAAAACCCGTTATTCAGCCTGGTGATAGCTATAGTTATAATTCTTATTGTGAGATGACTAATGACATAGGTCGCATGAAAGGTTTTTATAATTTAAGGAATGAGCTAAGTGGTGAAGTTTTTAAAGCTACTATTCCTACTTTCAATTTAGAGACTCCTTTTTCTTTAAACTAATGTCCAGGTTCCTTATTCTTTTTATACTGATAGCTGGATTTTCTTGTTCAGCTGATATTTTCTAATGATACATTTTTCTGTGGGGCTAATTTAGTAGGAACTCCCTCTCCTCAAAAACCTGAAATATTTATTCCGTTAAAGTTAACTGGAGCTAATAGCGTGTCCATCGTTCCATTTGCATATGGTGAAAGCAGTACAGGAAATCTTACTGTACAAACCAACTGGCAATGGTGGGGAGAAAGTATTGACGGTTCTAGAGAATTAGCCAAGATGGCTAAATCGGAAGGACTTAAAGTGATGTTAAAACCTCAGGTATGGTTTGATAGAGGAACTTATACTGGAGATGTAAAATTAGACTCAGAAGAAAAGTGGATTAGGTTTGAAAAAGGCTATGAAGAATACATACTGGCCCACGCCTTAAATGCGGAAGAGTTAAATCTTGAAATTATGTGTATAGGAACTGAACTCAAAGAATTTGTATTGAACAGACCTGAATTTTGGGAGCAGCTCATCTCTAAGGTTAAATCTATTTATCACGGGCAGATTACTTATGCTGGTAATTGGGATAGCTACAAGCTTATGCCGTTTTGGAATCGATTAGATTATATCGGTGTTGACGCATATTTCCCAGTATCCGATTCTAAAACACCTACTATTTCTGAAATAAAAAAAGGATGGAAAAATCCAACTCAAGAGTTGAAAGAAATTTCTGAACTCCATAATAAAAAAATTATGTTCTGTGAATTTGGATACAGGAGTATATCTAATTGTGGGAAAGAACCTTGGGTTTCTTCAAGAGGAGGTGAATTAAACTTTGAGGCTCAAAAAAACTGTTATGAAGGTACATTTCAAAGCGTGTGGAAGGAACCATTCATGGCGGGAGGGTTTCTATGGAAATGGTATCCTGACCACGAAAAGGCTGGCGGAAATTCGTGCAAGAGGTTTACACCTCAAAATAAACCCTGTGAATTAACTATCTCTAAATACTTCTCGGAATAAAATTATTCGGTCACTGTTATATCTAGGTGAGCCCAACTAGAAACCCCGTCTACAGAAGTAACTTTAACTTTTAGTATATAAGATCCTAAACCTTCTAAAAAGATGGTGAAATCACTATCTAAGTCGGTTGAATTAATGGGGAAATTATCACTGCTTTCTATCTGGCCTTCTAAATCAGAAACAGTCAAATTAATCGTTTCAATGTCCGTGACACATGTCCCTTGTAAATTCAAGGAAAAGGACAATTCTCCTTCTGTTAATAGAGCAGCACAGTTAGATTCAACACCATTTACAAGAATAGAATCTAATACTGGGTAAGATATATTTTGTACTAGGGTTGTATACTTCTTCTCAACCGAATTTCCATCTTCATCCAGAACATCCAACTCTAAGGAATAAGTACCAATCAAACTATCGGGAAAGATTATCACCGGATTCAAATTATACTCAGAAGAACTAAGATCAGAAATAGTCAATAGCTGAAATGTATCCACCAAAACACAATTACTTTGCAACGCGCTAGAGCTTTTAGAAATGAATAATCGAGCACTACTCAACCCTGTATTATCGGAAATTATAAAATTTAAGTCAGGCAACTCTCCTGCTGTCAAAAACAAAGAATCTTCCACAAATGTTCCATCCAGATAAGCTGTGACAACTGGAGGAGTTTCATCCCCTTTCTCTACACATGAAGCGGTGACCAATATCACCAACCCTAAGAAATATTTAATTTTTTTCAGCACCATTTTATTTCCTCCAATTTATGATTTCGAAGATACTCATTCGTTTTACTAAAGTGATTACTTCCAAAAAAACCTCTGTAGCTGCTTAGCGGAGAGGGATGAGCAGAAGACAAAACCAAATTGGTCTTGTTGTCTACATTTGAACATAGCTTTTGAGCAAATGAACCCCAAGCTATATATACAATATGAGATTTCTTAGTATTCAAATGGTTGATAACGTCCTTTGTAAAATCAAGCCATCCAATATTTTTATGACTATTGGAAATCCCCTTCTGAACTGTAAAGGTTCCATTGATCATAAGTACTCCTTGAGCTGCCCAATCACTCAAATCACTCTGTTCTCTCTTAATTCCTATATCGCCTTCTAGCTCCTTAAAAATATTTTTTAACGAAGGAGGAAGCGAAGTCCCATCTTTAACACTGAAGCTTAAGCCGTGGGCTTGATCTTTATTTATATATGGATCTTGGCCTAAAACGACTACCTTCAAATTATCGTAAGGACATAGATTAAAGGCATTAAAAACATCATTAACAGGAGGAAAACACTCATTCTTCCTGTATTCTTCTTTAACTTTTTCTAGTGTTGTTTTGAATTTTGGTTTCTGAATAATCTCTGTCTCTTATACACATCTGACGCTGCCGACGAATAGA
>CAJXOV010000348.1 GCA_913057815.1 uncultured Flavobacteriales bacterium | reverse complement strand
AGATGTAGAGAGGTCTCGTGGGCTCGGAGATGTGTATAAGAGACAGGTGGTATATACTGATGGAGCGCATCAAGCCAAAGAAGAAACATATTCTAGAAGAACAGGTAGATTTAAAGATTTTCCGCTGGCGGTGCTCATCAATGAAAATTCGGCATCAGCTAGTGAAATAGTGTCTGGTGCACTTCAGGATCATGATAGAGCTTTAATTATCGGAAGAAGATCATTCGGAAAAGGATTGGTTCAAAATGAACTTCCATTACCGGATGAAAGTTCGATTAGGCTGACCATTGCTAGATATTATACGCCTTCAGGAAGATGCATTCAAAAACCTTATGGAGATGATGTAGCTTATGATGATGATTATGAAAACAGGTATGACTCAGGAGAATTATTTCACAAAGACAGTATTCAGTATGCTGATACTGTAAAGTACTTCACTTCAGGAAATAGAGTAGTATATAGCGGTGGTGGAATCACACCAGATTTATTTGAACCGTTGGATACTAATTATTCTATAGCACTGCTAAATAGAGTTTCCTATAGTGGGTTGGTGAGGAGATTTTCTTTTGATACTGCAGATAAGTCAAGAAATAAAGTGAAAGATAGATATCCATCAGCCAATATTTTTGTGGAAAGGTGGAACATGAGTGAGATAGAATGGAACAATTTTGTAGATGAAATGATAGCCGATGAAATCCCTTTTTCTGATATGGATTTGGCTATTTCTAGAAGAGAACTAGAGCTTCGACTTAAAGCACAGGTAGGAAAATATATTTATGGAGATGATGCGCTTTATAGAGTTTATAACGCCAGTGATCCTATGATTAAGACAGCATTAGAAGAAGTAAGTAAAGATTTTTCAAACTTAGAGTAACTTCGGAGAGAAGTAGGTTATACTTTAGTTGGGAATATTAAATACCTTTGCTACGCCTGTAAGGGTAAATAAACAGAATATAAACAGTTAAAACAGAATACAATGGCTTTCGAATTACCAGCATTACCATATGCTACAGATGCGTTAGAACCGCATATAGATACTAAGACTATGGGAATTCACCATGGCAAACACCATAATGGATATACTTCTAAGTTAAATGCCGCTATTGAGGGTACTGATCTAGCAGGAAAAAGCATAGAGGATATTCTTAAGAATTTAGATATGAATAATGGAGCTGTTAGAAATAATGGTGGAGGTTATTTCAATCATTCTTTATTCTGGACAGTAATGTCTCCTAATGGTGGAGGAAATCCTTCAGGAGATTTGGCTTCTGCTATAGATTCAGCTTTCGGATCATTAGATGGACTAAAAGAAAAATTCAATGCTGCTGCAGGAACTAGATTTGGTTCAGGTTGGGCATGGTTATGTGTAAAAGCAGACGGATCTTTAGAAGTTTGTTCTACTGCTAACCAAGACAATCCATTAATGCCAGGAATAGGATGTGGAGGAACACCTATCATGGGATTAGATGTATGGGAACATGCTTACTATTTAAATTACCAAAACAGAAGACCTGATTATGTATCAGCTTTCTGGAATGTAATTAACTGGGAGCAAGTAGCTGCTAATTATACTGCTGCTAAATAAGCTTAAGACTTTAAAATCTTAGAAGCCCTACTCACATTATGAGTGGGGCTTTTTGTTTCTTAAGGTTTAAAAAGTGAAGCGTTGCAATGGGGTTTGTGTTTAGAAAATAATCCTTCCCTCCAATTATTTTCATTGTTGTCTGCTTGTACAGAAAGCATGGTGCGGCTGAATTCCACGAAAAGAGCGAAATTTTATTTTCCTCTCCTTTGAGTTACTGATCGGAATAGCGATCTCATTCCTAGAGCTAATTCCTTTATGACTTGCGCTTAAAGTTGAAAATATAATTTGGTTTTTGTGGTGCCTTTTTTTGTTTCTTTTTTGGGCACACAAAAAAGATAAGCCTTGAATCCACAAAGAATCAAGAATCTTAGGCTTCTAAGCTGAATCAAAGTGATATTGCCAATTTAGAGGAATCGGATTGTCAATAATCTAACCTGAAAATTTGTGCAAGTTAAAAACACGGTTTACTATCTTCGCTTTATGACTTTAGAAGAAGAATTATTAGAATTAGCTATTAGAGAAGATATAGGAGATGGAGATCACTCTAGTCTTTCGTGTATTCCTTATGATGCTATGGGAAAAGCTAGGTTACTAATAAAAGAAGACGGAATCCTAGCAGGATTAGATGTAGCTGTAAGAGTGTTTAGAAGGTATGATGCTGATCTAAAAGTAGAAGTGCTATTGAAGGATGGAGATAAGGTGAAGTATGGAGATATAGGATTATATGTGTCTGGTAGAAAACAAAGCATTCTTTCAGCTGAAAGAGTGGTGCTTAACCTCATGCAGAGAATGAGCGGGATAGCTACCAATACTTCCAGAATAATGAAGATGGTAGAAGGAACTTCAGTTAAAATTTTAGACACGCGTAAAACTACTCCAGGGTTAAGGTGGTATGAAAAGAAAGCCGTAGAAATAGGAGGAGGAACCAATCATAGGTTCGGATTATATGATATGATTATGCTCAAGGATAACCACATAGATTATGCTGGAGGCATTGAGAAAGCCATTTCTAAGGCTAAATCATACCTGAAAGAGAAAGGAAAGAACATTCCCATAGAAGTGGAAACTAGAAATATGGATGAGGTAAATCAAGTACTAAAATATGGTCCTGTAGATCGTATAATGCTTGATAACTTCACACCTGATCAAATAAGAGAAGCTTTAATAGTTATAGATGGAGCTTGTGATACTGAAGCTAGTGGTGGAATCACAGAAGAGACAGTGCGGAGTTACGCTGAAACAGGAGTAGACTACATAAGCATGGGAGCTTTAACCCATAGCGTAATGAGTATGGATATTAGTTTAAAAGCAGTAGAAATTTAAGAGTGCTTAATTTAGTTCAACGCATACAATCCACTCGTCTCTATAAAAAATGGAGAATACTCTCTGAGCGAATAAAACCAGTGGGTTTTGAAGGGTTGACATTGTATGCAGTAGGAAATTTCTTTTTGGATGGATTAAAAGAAGGAGCACTGACTATTAGAGGTGCTGCCATAGCTTTTAGACTATTCTTAGCATTTTTTCCAGCTATATTAGTGATGCTCTCACTTATCCCATTAGTTCCCGTAGATGATTTTCAGATCAACCTCTTTGCTGCCATAGAACAAGTGCTGCCGGGAGACACTTTCGCGTTGTTCGAAAAAACGATAGAGGATTTAATATTGAATAAGCATAATCAGGTATTATCAGTTTCGTTTTTAGTAGGGCTCTTTTTCGCAAGTAATAGTATAAATGCTATTCTCACTGGATTTAATGGTTCGGTAAATCTTCAGAGAAAAGGAGGGATATTAAAAACCAGACTTTTTTCTTTAGTAGTTTTATTTGTGATGGCCTTAGTAGTAGTTGTATGTATGGCTTTAATTACTCTCAGTGAGGTGATTTTCGATTACGGGTTTGCTAGAGTAAATATGAACGAAGGTTTAGCACAATTTTTAGTCTCATCTGTACGCTATATTATTACTGTCTCTTATACACATCTCCGAGCCCACGAGACCTCTCTACAT
>CAJXOV010000347.1 GCA_913057815.1 uncultured Flavobacteriales bacterium | reverse complement strand
ATGTAGAGGAGGATTTTTCAATTAAAATAAATAAAGAAAAATACTTGGTCTTCAAAGAAAATGAGGAATTGAATTTGCCAAAGAAAGAATTTGAATTATTGAGCTTGCTCTATTCAGAGCCAGGAAAAGTCTTTACTCGTCAGAATATCCTATCATCAGTTTGGGGGAATGATGTAGTAGTTGGAGATAGAACTATAGATGTTCATATCAGAAAATTGAGAGAGAAACTGGGAAGCGAGCATTTTATAACTGTAAAAGGTGTTGGATATAAATACCAACATTAAACTCAAAATAAGATTTGAAAACTCCCAAAAACATAGCATTTAGGATCTCAATTATTGTCTCCCTCGTAACATTAGCTTTAGTTTTCTTAATCGGAGATAATGCAGAGAAGTTTTCTTTATTGAGTCAGGCTTTGGTCATTAGTTTAGTAGTTTTAGCAGTGTCATTTTTTCTAGTCAGCTTTTATTTGGAAAAGTTTCTTTTAGAAAAAGTAAAGGTGATCTACAAAACGATAAATAACTTTAAAAGTAGCAATCCATCCTCTTCTAAAGAAAGTGCTCAGGCTGGAATCCTAGAAGAAGTGAATAAAGATGTAGAGGCATGGTCTCAAGATAAACTTGGAAAAATTGAAGAACTCCAAAACCAAGAAAATTTCAGGAAAGAGTTTATTGGAAATCTATCCCATGAGTTAAAAACACCACTTTTTAGTATTCAAGGATACATTTTGACTCTACTAGACGGAGCTTTGGATGACCATAAGCACAATCACTTATTTCTTACCAAAGCTGCTAAAAGTGTGGATAGAATGACCGCGCTATTGGATGATTTAGATGAAGTTACTAATCTGGAGGGAGGAGAGTTACCTCTAGAAAAATCTAGATTTGATATAGTGGCTCTCACAAAGGAAATATTCGAGCTGTTTGAATCTTCAGCATCTGAGAATAATATAGAGTTCAGGTTTAAAGTTCCAAACCCAAAACCGGAGTTTGTGTATGCTGATAGAGATAAAATTACTCAAGTGATCACCAACTTATTGGTGAACTCAGTAAAATACGGTTCAGATCATGGGTATACTGAAGTTAGATTTTACGATATGGATGATAGCGTCCTTATTGAAATTAAGGATAATGGAATAGGAGTTTCCCAAAAGCATTTACCCAGATTGTTCGAACGTTTTTATCGAGTAGATAAAAGTAGAAGTCGTCATGTGGGAGGTACAGGATTAGGGTTAGCTATAACCAAACATATTATAGAAGCGCATGGTCATGAGATTACGGCTAGAAGTCTAGTAGATAAAGGATCTACTTTCACTTTCAGCCTATCAAAGGATTGAGTTGTGCTCTGAAACAAGAGGGTTTGTTTTTTTCTCAACGCCAATAGTTGTCTCCGGTCCATGACCAGAGTAAATAATAGTCTCTTCGGGAAGAAGGTATACTTTATTTTGAATACTCTTTACCAGATCAGCAGGAACGCTCCCAGGTAAATCTACTCGGCCTACACTTCCTTTAAAGAGTACATCTCCACCTATTAAATAGCCTTCGGTTTTATTAAAAAACACAACATGTCCAGGGGAATGACCTGGAGTGAAAAGCACTTCTAATTCGTGAGAATTAAAGCTGATATTTTTCCCTTCTTCCAGCGTTGTATGAGCCGCAGGAGATAAATCATAGTTTAATCCGTATAGTTTTGCCGCTAAATCTGCCCTTTCCAACATTTCTATCGCTTTCACATGAGTTTGGGGAGAAAGACCGAACTGGTCATGTATGAATGCATTTCCCATAACATGGTCTATATGACAATGCGTATTCAAAAGCAGTGTTGGTTTTAACTCTTTAGATTCCAGTACGGAAGTGAAATATGCTCTTTCAGATGAATCATACATTCCTGGGTCTACAACGATGCATTCTTTAGTCTTCTGATCAACTAAGACATATGTGTTTTCCGAAAAAGGCCCGAATGTGAATTTTAAAACTTCCATTTACTTGTAATTATTAAGCTAAATTACGTTGAAATTCTATGTTTTTGGGACAACATTACTAGCCTCTATCAGTTATATTTACACCAATACAATGGGAATCAGCTGTGCAAAAATATATCAAGGAATAACTTTTATCCTAGCCTTACTGGTCTTTAGTAATTTAAGTGGGCAGTTTTATAATGGTTCTCAGCAGTCTTTTGGTAAAAACCGAGTACAGTATAAAACATTTGAATGGCTCTATTATCCTACTGAGTCTATCGATGTGTATTTTTATAAAGGAGGAAAGGACTTAGCAGAATTCGCGGTGCAATCAGCATCAATTTCACAACTCGAAGTAGAAAAACTGTTTGATTTTTCACTCCAGGACAGAATCCAAATAATCGTTTATAATACCCAAACAGATTACCGCCAAAGTAATGTAGGAATTCAAGACGATGATCAAGGAAATATCGGAGGAACTACGGAGATTGTTGGTTCTAAGTTGTTTGTGTATTTTGATGGGGATCACGGCCATTTTGCAAAGCAGATTAGAGAAGGGATAGCTAGAGTACTGTTCAATCAGATGATGCTTGGTGGAAACTGGAAGGATGTGCTAAGAAGTTCAACTTTTCTTACCATTCCAGAATGGTACAAAGAAGGAATAGTTAGCTATGCTGGTGAAGAATGGGATTCAGAGTCAGATCAGTACATAAGGGATGGGATTCACTCAGGCTTGTATGAGAGGTTTAATGATATTCAAGGGGTTCAAATAAAGTATTCTGGCCATGCTATGTGGAAGTTTATAGCTGATGTTTACGGGGAGAGTGTAATCCCTAACATTCTTTATATGACTAAAATCAGTAGAAATATTGAAGATGGATTTTTATTTGTTTTAGGTGAAGACTTGGAGTCCATTTCTGGGAAGTTTGTAGCTTATTGGAATGCCAAATTTTTTAGAGAAGAATCAAGCTTTTCTGCATTAGAGATAAATAGACTTTACTCTGATAAACAAAAGCAAAAGATACAGGACTGGGAAGAAGTGGATGCTGTAAAAAGGCAGAAGGCTGTTTCTAAATATGATGGAATGATTCCAGATGAAGAGTCTAAAGCATTTAGAAAAATGCGTAACCTAGTTGAAAACTGGGATATCTTGGGTTACTCAGGAAAGAAGTGGAGAAAATTAGATAAGCGTTTCGCTAAGTATTTGGGAGCTATTCCTGTGAAATTTAAATCGAAGTACCAGTACAGTCAGTTTAAGCAAAGTCCAGATGGAACGTATGTTAGTTTTGTTACACATGAGTATGGCCAGTATAAGATATGGCTCTATGAAATTAGTTCTGGAAAATTAAAACGTCTCCTCAAAGAAGAGCATAAAATTGATAGAATTCAAGATCTTTCATACCCGAAAACGGCATGGCATCCTAAAGGTCATGTACTCACATTTATTACTGAAAAAAGAGGGAGAGTATACTTGAATAATTACACCCTAAGCGAAAAGGATCTGTCAATTAGGGAGTTGTTCAGAATAGAGAAAGTCATAGATTTTGATTATTCGGATGATGGAAAGAAAATAGTTTTCTCTGGAGTAGCTTTAGGTCAGTCCGATTTGTATATGCTGTCTCTTATAC
>CAJXOV010000346.1 GCA_913057815.1 uncultured Flavobacteriales bacterium | reverse complement strand
CTTTTAAACTTCATTAATTCGCCCGATTTAGAGCGAGTACCTTCAGCAAAAGAAATTACGTTTTTTCCATTTTTGACTTTTTCGCCAGCTATTCGAATAGATTCTTGAGATTTACTTTTGTTCTTTCTATCAATAAATATCATCCCACTCAGCCAAATGTACCATCCAATAAAAGGAACATATTTCAACTCTTTCTTAGCTATATAATACAGTGGGTGAGGACATGCTAAAGAAAGTGCTGGAGGATCGAAATGACTTTCATGATTAGAAACATATATTTTTCCTGGTGATTTTTCGATAGAATCATTGCCATATTTCTCTAAGGTAGTTCCGCTCACAAAAAACACACTTTTAGAAAATAAGCTTACCGCTATATTTATACATTTATCAGAAGATCCTGTAAAGATCAGTACTATTATTCCAGTGGTAGATGCATAAGCAGCTATAATGACTATTAGGATTAGTCGGATGATATTCACCATGTACTTCATAACGCTAATATCAAATAAAATTACAAGTTGAGCATTCTTTTAAATTCAAACTCTTCACACTCGATTATTTCTCCTGGAGAAAGTGTTTCCAATGTTAAGTTTTCTATAGAGTATCTAATCAGACGCAATGTAGGATAACCTACCGCAGCTGTCATTTTTCTGACCTGTCTGTTTTTCCCTTCTATTAAAGTTAGATTCAACCAAGATGTAGGAATAGATTTCCGCTCACGTATAGGAGGCTCTCTATCCCATAAAAAATCTGGAATTTCAGATCGAATAGCTTTTGCAGCTAAAGTGCTATATGTCTTTTTATTGATTTTAATGGAAACTGAATGTGATAATTTAACCAAAGAATTTTCATCTAACTCACCTTCAACTTGGGCCAAATAACATCTCTCATGTTTGTTTTTTGGATGAAGTAATCTCTGATTTATAGTCTTATCATTGGTTAATAAGAGCAAGCCTTCTGATTCGGCATCCAATCTACCTACGCTATAAACATCTTCAGGAACTGATAAAATCTGGGATAGACCTTTCCATTTACCTTCATCTGTAAATTGAGATAGGTAGCCATAAGGCTTATTGAATTTGTAATATTTGCGTTGCAATAGGGTATCTTTTTTCAATCGTTTTCGAAAGTAAACATTCACGTACTATATTGCCCCGATGTTTGAAAAATTCCTTCTAACTATTCTTTGCTTTTGCAGTTTTTCCATGTTCAGTCAGGAAGGTGAAACTGTTATTGCAACGCAGGAAGAGGATACACTCAAAGATGAGAGGAAAAACTTTTTAATAGGATTCCCAGCTGCATTTTATACTCCAGAAACTAAATGGGGATTCGGAGCTGGAGGAGTTTATAACTTTTATTTAAATGAGAATGACACTATTAGTCCTTCGAGCCAGCTACAATTGGCAGTTTCATACACTCAAAGAAAACAAGTCCTAATTTATCTTCCTTTTAACCTTTATATGAAGGAATGGACCAACTTAGTCGAAGGAGAATTTGGGTATTACGACTATATATTTCCCTTTTATGGAGTAGGTGCTAATAGTGAAAAGGCTGATTTTGAAAATTACAATTCTAAATACTTTAGATTTCAAATGGATGCGCTTAAAAAAGTGAAGAAAAATATTTTTGGCGGAATTAGATATTGGATTGATACCCAAGATATTTATAGAATAAAGGAAGAAGGAATTTTAGATTTAAATTCTGTATTAGGTGAAACCGGTGGGATTATCAGTGGTTTAGGTCCAGTTCTACGCTTAGACAAAAGAGACAACATCTACAGTACTACTAATGGAAGCTATGTAAGCTTATTATACCAGAGGTTTGATAAGTTGATTGGGAGTGAATTTAACTTTGGAAGAGTGAGAATAGATGCTAGGAAGTTTTGGAGTCATAAAAAGATCACTTTGGCTGGTCAGTTTTATAGTGATGTCAATTGGGGAGATGTGCCCTTTTTTCAAAAGGCAAAATTAGGCGGAACCAAAAAACTAAGAGGATACCTACAAGGGAGATATATTGATAACATATCTTTAATTCCTCAACTAGAGATCAGAAGGCCAATTTGGAAAAGAATAGGAGGAGTTGGGTTTATAAGCACTGGTAGTGTAATATCCTCTCTTGAGGATCTTCCAAAAAGCAAATGGAGATATTCATACGGTGCTGGCTTACGATATACTTTAGATAAAGAAAAAAGACTAAAAGTTAGAGTTGATTATGCGTTTACTCCAGAAGGAAGCAATTTTTATTTTACTATTGGGGAAGCTTTTTAAGAAAAACAACATGAAGAATTTATACTTGATCATTATCTGTACATTACTTTTTAGCTGTCAGCAGCCAAAAGTAGAAATACAACATGACGTTTCTAAGAATGAATCATTGATATTAAAGAATCTAGATGCTCAGAAAACCGCTTGGAATAATGGAGACATTCCTGTGTTTATGGAGCATTACTGGAAAAATGATTCTATGGCATTTATGAGTAAAACAGGAGTTCGATATGGTTGGCAGGAGACTTTAGACGCCTATAAAGCTGGCTACCCAACTCAAAAAGATATGGGTACTCTAGAGTTCGAAGTAAAAAAACTGGATATTCTTTCAAATAATGCTGCATATATGTTAGGGTCATGGAATTTAGAAAGAGATACATTAGATGTAGGAGGACATTTTTCATTAATATGGAAAAAGATCAATGGTCAATGGGTGATAGTAACAGATCATACGAGCTAGTCAATGAACTTTTCTGAAACTCCCATATCAATAGTTATTCTAGCTCTTACAGTATTAGCTTCTTTTGCCGCATTTAATGACCGAGAGCTGAAAAGCAAGATGCTTTTTAATCCATACCTAGTAAAAGAACATGGTCAGTGGTATAGAGCGCTAACACATGCATTTATACATGCTGACTATATGCATTTAGCATTTAATATGTATGTCTTTTTTGGCTTTGGGCTTACTTTAGAACGCGTTTTTACTGATCCAGTAAATTGGATAAACGTTTTTCCTGATATAGCGTTTTGGGGAGTTTTAAAAGGAAGAATCATTTTCATTCTTCTCTATGTTGGAGGTTTTTTGTATTCAGTAGTTCCTGCTATGAAAAAACACTCTACTAACCCAGGGTATAATTCCTTAGGGGCTTCAGGGGCTGTTTCTGCTATTTTATTAGCATACATTATTTTATTTCCATTGAGTACTTTACGTTTACTTTTTATTCCTTTCGAAATACCAGCTATTGTAATGGGAGTCGGACTTTTCGCATATGAGTCATATATGAATAAAAGAGGAGGATCAAGAGTGGCACATGATGCTCATATATCAGGAGCTATTTTCGGAGTTGTTTTCATTCTAGCTGTAAACATCAAGTTCATAGGACATTTTATCGATCAAATGACCAGCTTTTTTTGAGTTGAATCTTAGAATGAACTAGAGTTAGGGCTTATCAATGTTTCTATATCCCAGAATGTTATAACTGTTAGAATAACAAAGAAGATTAAAACTAAAAAGAGATTAATTCCATTAACTAAAAGAGCTTTGAAAAATCCTTTGACTCCTTCGTTAAAAAAGGCTGTCTCTTATACACATCTCCGAGCCCACGAGACCTCTCTACAT
>CAJXOV010000345.1 GCA_913057815.1 uncultured Flavobacteriales bacterium | reverse complement strand
CCTCTCTATTCGTCGGCAGCGTCAGATGTGTATAAGAGACAGCTATTCCTCTAGATCATAAAGATCCTTATACTCTTCTAATAGCTGTACTATTAAGCGCACAATGCACTGATGCACGGGTGAATACAATTACTCCTCTATTGTTCGAAAAGGCCGATAACCCTTACGATATGATTAAGATGACTCAAGAGGAAATCAAAGCTATTATTAGGCCCTGTGGATTATCTCCAATGAAAAGCAAAGGTATCTATGGATTAAGCCATATTCTCATAGATAAGCACAATGGAGAGGTTCCTCAGTCTTTTGAATTTTTAGAAGAATTACCCGCTGTTGGCCATAAAACTGCTAGTGTAGTAATTTCTCAGGCATTTGGAGTCCCTGCATTTCCTGTGGATACACATATTCATCGACTAATGTATAGATGGAACTTAACATCTGGAAAAAATGTAGTCCAGACTGAAAAAGATGCCAAAAGATTATTTCCAAAAGACATTTGGAACAAACTCCATCTTCAGATTATATTTTACGGTAGAGAATACTCACCAGCCAGAGGGTTTTCTCTGGAGAAAGATTTCATAACAGCTACTATCGGAAGAAAGAATATTTCTTAGTGCTAAAGTTATTTGATAATATTCAATTACTCAATTTACACACTGAATTAGAATAGCTTATCTCCTAGCGTTCTTATATTTTCGATTCTGAAAATAATAACGGTTATTAAATTTCTACTTTTAGCTTTATGAAAAACACTTTACTTTTCGCTTTTTCCTTGCTCACATTTAATATTATTTCAGCTCAAACAGAAGTTACGTTTTATACTTCTGAAGGAGACTTTGTATTAGAATTAGAAGATGAATTAGCACCTCTTACAGCAGGAAATTTTCTTTCTTTAGTAAATGAAGAATATTATGACGGAATTATCTTTCATAGGATTATAGATGATTTTATAATTCAAGGAGGTGATCCTACAGGAACCGGAAGCGGTGGCCCAGGTTACTCTATAGAAGATGAATTCAGCACTGAATTAAGTAATACTCTTTGGACTATTTCTATGGCTAACTCAGGACCCAACACTGGAGGAAGTCAGTTCTTCATTAACATGACTAATAATTCTTTTCTAGATTTTGACGAAGCTCCGTTAACTTCTATGCATCCTGTTTTCGGTAGGTTTACAAGTGGCTTCACGGTCATACAAAACATAGAAAATGTACCTGTAGATGGTAATGATCGCCCCCTAACAGATGTGGTTATGGATAGCCTAAGAGTCACACAAAACGGTCCTTTGAACATCTTAGATTTTTCAGATAATGGACAGAATCTAAACGTGTATCCAAACCCTTCACAAGGCACTCTGTGGTTAAGCTTACAAGCTGAATTAGATCATGATTTCACCATAGAGATTTATTCTATCCTAGGGGAAAAAGTACTGAGTTCCAATCTCAATTCTCCGTTAAACCAAATAGACGTTAACTCCTTACCTTCAGGACACTACTCACTTAGAATATTTATAGATGATGAGGTCTATATTAGGAATCTAATAAAGAATTAAAAAACATTTCCTTTGATTACACTTTAGTAGCACAAACTATGTCTTCGAATAATTATTTCGAAACTGGCTTGTTTCTACCTAATCTTTCATGCGCTGCAGCGAACTGTCCTCCTACTATAGCCGCGAATGTAGAAACTTCTAATGCCAGTGCAAACCCCGCGATCATTTGTGCAAACCGTTTTACTTTACCTGTCCCTAAACATCCCATTAGATCTAGTGCTTCACCTTGTGCAGCTAAGTGTGTTCCACCGCCCACTGTTCCGACTACCAATGTAGGAAGGTGAAGACATAGGTACAGTCCTTTATCTGTTTTATCTACAGTTAGCACCCCAACACTAGATTCATGTATACAAGCTAGATCTTGTCCTGTAGCAGCAAAAACACCTGCTATGACATTAGCTACATTTAAATTATGACCTATCATTCCATCTAGCCTACTGATGGTAGCGGAGGCATTAAAACTGGTCACAAATGCATCAGAAGTTGTTCTTAAAAGTTGATTAATCTCTTCTTCTAGTAGCTCACACTCAGCTATTACATGAGTTCCTCTTCCTTGATTAATGTTATAATGAGATATTTTTTTATCAGAAGATCCATTTCCTTCTATTAACACTTTTTTCAATGGATTTCCTACTACTTTCTGATAATATTCCTCTAACCAAGTAATAGTTTTATCTGTGCTATTAGTGGTCATATTCTGTCCCGAAGCATCGCCTGTTTCGAATATAAACTTCACATGCACACTTTTCCCTGAAACTTGAGCTTCTAATTTCACTAGCTTCCCATAGTTAGAATGAGAATCAGCCTGAGATTTAATCAACTTATAATTGTCATTCAACCATTCATGAAAAAGTAGACCATCCTGAAGAGAGTCAAATAGAAAAAGAGGACTTCTGACCATTCGTTGGTGAAGAATGTGAGTATTCACTCCACCACATTTACTAATCACCTTAGCTCCTCTATTTATACTGGCTAATAAAGCACCTTCTAGCGTAGCAATGGGTGCATATCTGTAGTCTACATATTCATTAGAAAAAAGTAAGGGCCCAGCTAAACCTACAGGGATTTCAACACTTCCTATGTGAGATTCAATATTGTTTACCAAAGATTCTGGAGAAACTTCCGAATTGGAAATGTGATCCATAGAAAATCCAGCTTCATTTAAAAACTGTAGCCTATCTTTTTTGGCAGATTCTTTCACTAATCCCCGGCCTGGTACATGCGGATAATCGTTCATTTTCTTTCTAGCTCAACTCAATTTATAATAGAGCGCAAGATAGTCAACCTGAATCGATTAATCCATCCTTAAATATATTAAGAATATCCATGATCAATTTACATGTAGAAGCCAACCCTAATTATACTCTTATGCGATATCACTACATCTGAAAAATTCTCTAATTTGGCAACAAATTCCATTTTTATTGTATCGTTTCATAACTTTCAACATTATGAAATACATGAGAGTTAGCTTTATTCTTATTTTTCTTTTATCCTCTGCTGGTGGGCTAGCTCAAGACGAAAAAACGGTTATTTCTGTTGAGAAGGAAAAAGTCATTTCTCATGATTTAGTTGGGGTATGGTCATTAATGGATGAAAAAGAAAAGTACGACCATATCATACGATTTAAAGGAGATAATTCATTCTCCGCTACTACAGGTCTATCAACAAGCGGACAAAATCTAAAAGGAACTTGGACTGCTCATTCTGATACTTTAATTTTTCATCTAACTGAACCAGAGGTGAAAATAATCAGCTATGAAATCAGGAAAAAAAATAAAAATGAAATAATGTTGCTGCCAGTCTACGACTCTCTTTTGAGTTATGAACTCAGAAATATTCTGTACATGAAAAAACAGAATTTGCATTAAATGAAAACAAACATTCCATCACATATCATGATACTTCTGTTTTCAATTCTGTATTTCAGTTTGACTGGTTTTAGCCAGACGGAAAAGGTTAAAATATCAGTTAAGAAATCAGCAAACGAGATTGTTGGAAAATGGCATGTAGCCTGTCTCTTATACACATCTGACGCTGCCGACGAATAGAGAGG